>NZ_JBXWQZ010000033.1:0-46645 GCF_059612645.1 Ruegeria sp. YKSF131
CCCCCGAGATATTTTTAGCCAGATGAATGGGATCCCCTCGATCTGGTGAGGAGATACAAGATGAGCAAGATGGCGGATTATGACGGCCCGATCCTTGAGATCGACAAGCTGTCGATTTCCTTCTTTACCCGCCTGCGGGAAATTCCGGCTGTGATGGATTTCTCAGTCAGCGTCCAACCCGGTGAAGCTGTTGGTCTGGTCGGTGAATCTGGTTGCGGTAAATCCACGGTGGCGCTGGGCGTCATGCAGGACCTTGGTAAAAACGGTCGCATCGTTGGCGGTACGATCAAGTTCAAGGGTCGTGATCTGGCGGAAATGAGTTCAGATGAATTGCGCGACATACGCGGCAATGAGATCGCGATGATCTATCAGGAGCCGATGGCCTCGCTGAACCCGGCGATGAAGATCGGCAAGCAGCTGATGGAAGTGCCCATGATTCACGAGGGCGTCAGCGCAGAAGAAGCGTATTCGCGCGCTCTGGAAGTTGTCACCGATGTGCGCCTGCCGGACCCCGAGCGAATGCTCAACTCGTTCCCGCACCAGCTGTCAGGCGGTCAACAGCAGCGCATCGTGATCGCGATGGCCTTGATGTCGAAACCGGCGCTGCTGATCCTTGACGAACCAACAACGGCACTTGACGTGACGGTTGAGGCTGCCGTGGTCGAGCTGGTGAAGGATCTGGGCAAGAAATACGGCACCTCGATGCTGTTCATTTCGCACAACCTCGGTCTGGTTCTGGAAACCTGTGACCGGCTTTGCGTGATGTATTCAGGTGAGGCGGTCGAGCGCGGCTCGATCAAGGATGTGTTTGATGAGATGCAGCATCCTTATACGCAGGCCCTGTTCCGGTCGATCCCGCTGCCGGGGGCCGACAAGAATTCGCGCCCGCTGGTGGCTATACCGGGGAACTTTCCTCTACCCCATGAGCGGCCCCCTGGTTGTAATTTCGGCCCGCGCTGCGACTATTTCGAAGAGGGTCGCTGTGACGCCAAGGACATACTGATGGAGGCGGTTCCCGGAAATGACCGGCACCATACCCGTTGCCTGAAATTCAAAGAGATCGACTGGAACGCACCGATCACGGTGGGTGAACAGAAAGAGAAAGGTGAGATCGGCAGGGTCGTTCTGAAGATGGACAACCTCAAAAAATACTATGAGGTTGCGGCAAACGCCCTGTTCGGCGGTGGCGAAAAGAAGGTTGTGAAAGCAAACGAAACGCTCAGTTTCGAGGCGCATGAATCCGAGACGTTGGCCATTGTGGGCGAATCCGGTTGCGGCAAATCCACGTTCGCCAAAGTTTTGATGGGTCTTGAGACGGCCACGGACGGGCAGATCCTTCTGGACAACCGCAATATCGAACAAGTGCCCATAGAAGAGCGTGACGCAAAGACCGTTGGTGAAGTTCAGATGGTGTTTCAGAACCCGTTCGACACGCTGAACCCGTCGATGACCGTCGGGCGCCAGATCATCCGGGCATTGGAGATCTTCGGTGTTGGTAATTCCGAGGCCGATCGCAAGAAGCGGATGCTGGAACTGCTGGATCTGGTGAAACTTCCGCGCGCCTTTGCAGACAGGATGCCGCGTCAGCTGTCAGGTGGCCAGAAG
Source organism: Ruegeria sp. YKSF131 (assembly GCF_059612645.1). NCBI lineage: Bacteria > Pseudomonadati > Pseudomonadota > Alphaproteobacteria > Rhodobacterales > Roseobacteraceae > Ruegeria > Ruegeria sp. YKSF131. The sequence continues at coordinate 1,606 of NZ_JBXWQZ010000033.1, forward strand.
CAACGCGTTGGTATCGCGCGCGCCTTTGCTGGTGATGCGCGCATCGTGGTGGCCGACGAGCCCGTATCAGCGCTGGACGTTTCCGTGCAAGCTGCGGTGACCGACCTGCTGATGGAAATTCAGCGCGTGCACAAAACCACGTTGCTGTTCATCAGCCATGACCTTTCCATCGTGCGATACCTCAGCGACCGGGTAATGGTGATGTATCTGGGCCACGTGGTCGAGCTGGGCACAACTGACCAGGTTTTTGCACCCCCCTACCACCCTTATACCGAAGCGCTGCTGAGTGCTGTTCCCATCGCCGATACATCGGTCGAAAAGCAGCACATCGTACTGGAGGGTGATATCCCTTCGGCCATGAACCCGCCACCGGGATGCCCGTTCCAGACACGGTGTCGCTGGAAGTCCGAAGTGCCTGACGGTCGCTGTGAGTCGCATGTACCGCCAGTGCAGACATTGGCCGAGGGTCATCAGGTAAAGTGCCACTTGTCCGAAGAGGTGCTGGCACGGATGCAACCCGTGATCAAAGTCGCGGCTGAATAGGTTTGCGGATCTTTACTGGAAAGGGCCGGTCGTTGACCGGCCCTTTCTGTGAGCGCCGCGTGTCACGAGGAGACCGGCGACGCTTGTGAGTGGTGGTTCCCTACAAGACTCTCAGCCGGTCATGACGTTGTTGCCGAAATGCATGAACTCCTGATCCATGCCTGAAATCTCTCCGGCCTCCAGTTTCAGGCTGGCACTGTCAAGCATCTGATAGCTTTTCTGCCCCTTTACCCACTCGTCCGCAGATTGCAGCGTGGTCAGCGTGTAAGACGTGACTTCATTCAGGTAATGGGTTGGGATAATGATCTTGGGCTTTAGCTTGGCCACGATGTCATTACCCTGATCGAAACTCAGGATATGTTGCGACCCGTCTACCGGCAGGGTCAGAACATCGACCTGTCCGACGGCGTCCCAAAACTCCTGCGGTGGGTTATGGCGATTGTCACCCCAGATCAGCGTACGAATGCCGCCTGTTTCCACCAGATAGACCACCATATCCATATGACCCACATTGTTCGGTGGGCAGGCATCGACCCCAAACTCGGCCAGTGCATTGGTCCAGTTGTACCACCCCGGCGCCACGCAGGCATGTTTATCAGCAAAACCAGTGATCTTGATATCGGCGAACTCGAAATTGCCCACCATCCTGTCCAGAACCATGGTCGAGCTTGGGCGTTCGATCGCGTCGTGATCAAAATGCGCGTGGGTCGACAGGGTAATGTCTACCGGAATCTGGGGGAATTCATTGCGGAACCAAAGCCCCCACGCGCCCGACGGGTCATCACGCCAGGGGTCAAGCAGGACCGTTGCGCCGTTGGGCGAAGTGATCTTGATGGCGCAATGGCCATAATAATCGATACCGACAACTCCGGCACTGGCCTGACCCGTCGATCCCTGCAGGTCAATCACATGGTTATTGTTCCCTGGCTGCAACCAGGCTTGCGATTGCGCTTCGGCCGGTTTCGCCCCCAGCACTGAAGCGGTCGCGCCAACACCGGCAGCACCTGCCGCCATGAAAAATGACCGCCGAGACAAACCCGGTGCCAGATGATCCCTGTCCCCTTTCAGGATGGTCGGCTTCAGATCCTTGCGATCCATATCTATGTACCTCTCTGTTGGACGTGCGCCTTTTTTCCGCACCTCATCCCAAAAGGTAACAAGCTAAAGCACATCGGCTCAGACCGAAAAAATAGGGGTGGAATATGGGGGCAATCCCCATATTCGACATTCACGAAATCGAGAGCAAGTGACTGCGCAGGTTTTTATCCCGGCCCTCAAGTCCAAGTTTTCGGCGAATGTTGTTGCGGTGAAAATCGATTGTCGACGTCTCTCGGGACAGGGCCTTGGCTATGTCCTTCGTGGTTCTCCCAAACATGACCATCTGAGCAATTTCCATTTCTGTCGGGGTCATTGCCGCAAAGGCATCCGTCAACTTGTCAGACAGCGAAGACGTGATCTCGTTCAGGTTCTTCTCGGCCAGCTCAAGATAGACAAACTGCGCCTCATCCCCTGAAAGCTGCGCCCGAACCTTTTCAAGATACGGCAAAACTCTGCTGCGAACCTGCTCGACGATTTCGTGATCCCGGTTCTTGCGGTCATCGTCGAGACTTGAGAGCAATACGCGCAACGCTGTGTTCGTCTCCTGCAGCTCTCGGGTTCGATCCGAAACACGCGTTTCAAGCTGGGCAAGTGTTTCGTTCAGTTTCTCTTCCAACGCGCGTCTCAGATAAACCTCTTGCAACAAAGCCAAATCCGACTCGACCATGCGCGCGAACTGCGCCAACCCCTCACGGAATAACAAGGCCCGCCGGTTCTGTTTACGGTCCAGAACACAGATTGTGCCGAACACCGATCCATCGGGCCATTTCAGCGGTAAGCCGATGTAAAAGGTCATTCCGTGTTCCAGGTCGTCGTTGTCCGCCCAAACCGGATCACATTTGGCGTCTTCGACCACCAACTCTCCGTCACGCTCCAGAACACCCTTACAGTATAGCTTGGGGTTCAACTGGAAACTCAGACCGACCGGATATGGATTCTCGGGGTGATCGGATGTGATCAAAACCGCATGATCCGGCGCGTCGGTTTTCATGATCAGGCTTGCGGGCACGTCGGCCAGTTCTGCGACCAGATCAACAAGTTGCTGCCAGTTTGCCAGCGTTTCTTTGGGAATCTGCGGATGATCAACAGGCATGAGGGGCCTCACCAGTTACTGGGCGATACCCTGTCAGGTTAGTTGGAGGCGTTGCACTGAATCAAGAATACGACACTCTGCAGCGCAGCATCAGTTTCAGCCGCCCCAGATAACCTTCACGTAGTTCTGGGTTTCCTTGTACGGCGGGATCCCACCGTGCTTTTCAACCGCATCAGGACCCGCGTTATAGGCCGCCAGCGCCAAAGGCCACGATTTGAACTTGCGGTACTGCCAAGACAGATATCTGGCACCGCCTTCGAGGTTCTGCTTGGGATCATGCGGGTTTACGCCCAAAAGCTCGGCCGTTTGTGGCATAAGCTGCGCCAATCCCAACGCACCTTTATGTGACTTCGCCTGTGGGTTCCATCCACTTTCCTGCTGCACCAGACGCAAAAAGAGATCTTCAGGGATGTTGTGAAAGCGAGCAACACGCCGTGCGATTTCCAGATATTCTCCACGATATTTTCCTGAATACCGTTTGCTGACCTGATCACGCGTTGTTTTGGGTTTCAGCCGGGCCGAGTCGCGGTACTGGGTTGCCGCACGAGAATCCAGAACCTTCGCCTGTTTCAGGAAGATATCCTTGCGGCTTTTGCTGGACAATGTTTGTGCCTGCACCGGCGCAACGGCCAATACAAGGCAGGCAACGGAAAACCCAGCAACCCAAGAACGCATCTTTGCTTATCCTGCTCGATCAAAACCAGTGGGAGTATAGGTATTCCCGCAAAAAATGAAAGCTTGGTAAATAGTACAGTAAGACTCTTATTCGACAGTGTTGTATCAACTGTTTTCAACCATGATGCAGGCCGTATAGGGTCTCACGAAACTCATTGCGTCAGATTCGGCGCATTTACGCAGAACAGAACGAGGATTTACATGGCGGGTTCAGTCAACAAGGTCATTCTGGTGGGAAATCTTGGCCGCGACCCCGAGGTCCGGTCGTTCCAGAACGGCGGCAAAGTGTGCAACCTGCGCATTGCCACCTCGGAGAACTGGAAAGACCGCAACACAGGTGAGCGGCGCGAACGGACAGAGTGGCATTCGGTTGCCATCTTCTCGGAACCGCTGGCCCGCATCGCCGAGCAATATCTGCGCAAGGGCAGCAAGGTTTATATCGAAGGCCAGCTGGAAACCCGCAAATGGCAGGATCAATCCGGTCAGGATCGGTATACGACCGAGGTTGTCCTACGCCCCTATCGCGGGGAACTGACCCTGCTGGACGGTCGTGGTGAAGGCGGTGGCGGCAGCGGCGGCGGTTATGGTGGTGGCCAGGCCGGTGGCGGTTACGATGACCCCTATGGCGGTCCTTCCAGCTCTGCGGCACCAGCCTCGGGCGGAATCGACGATGACGAGATTCCGTTCTAACCAAAGCGGAGTAACAATATGACATGGTCCTTCTCTCTCGGCCGATTGCTCGGTTCCGAACTGAGGGTCCATGTCACCTTTTTTCTGCTGCTGGCTTGGGTCGGTTTTGCCGCATTCTCGACCGGTGGCCTGCCAGCCGCGATTGAGAACCTTCTCTTTGTTCTGGCCCTGTTTGCCTGCGTTGTCGCGCATGAGTTCGGTCACGCTCTTATGGCGCGGCGCTATGGTATCAAAACCCCCGACATCACCCTTCTGCCCATCGGTGGCCTGGCCCGACTTGAGAGAATGCCGGAAAAACCGATGCAAGAGGTTCTGGTGGCGCTTGCGGGTCCGGCAGTGAATATCGCTATCTTCATAGGCCTTGCCGTGCTTGGTGCAGGGATGCCGCTTGAGACCCTCGCGCAATTGGAATCACCAAATGTGAGGATTTTGGACAAGCTGGCCTATATCAATCTGCTTTTGGCCATCTTCAACTTGATCCCGGCCTTCCCAATGGATGGAGGCCGCGTTTTTCGCGCCCTTCTGTGTTTGCGCATGAATCGCGTCAAAGCCACCCGAATTGCAGCGGTTGGTGGCCAGATTGTCGCTGTCGGGTTTGGATTTCTAGGACTGAGCTCCGGCAATCCAATTCTGGTATTGATCGCCGTATTCGTGTTCTTTGCAGCGAATGCAGAAAGCCAGGATGTCGCTTTGCGATCCGCGGTCCGCCGTGTTCTGGCTCGTGACGCGATGATCACTGAATTTCATGCCCTGTCCCCCAGCGATACGCTAAGCACAGCTGCGCAAGCCGTCATTCACACCACACAGCACGAGTTTCCGGTACTGGACCCAAATCACACTTTGCTGGGCTTTGTGACACGCGATCGCCTGTTCACCGCTCTGGCAAGCGACCAGCCCAGAACTGCGCCCGCGACCTCGATCATGGATGCTGACGTTCCCACAGTCTTGCTGACAACCGGCCTTGAGGACGTACTGGAACACCTGCACAATGGTGCGCCGGCGATTGCAGTTCTGAGCCATGGCGGTCGTATGATCGGTTACATAACCCGCGAAAACATCGGCGAGCTGATGGTCATTCAGGGTCGTTAACCCCTGCGTCACACCGGGGCGAGAGCGTCCGACAGAACCGATAAGACCGCATCCTTCGGCACATCCGAGGTCACAAAAGCCTGACCAATTCCGCGGGCCAGGATAAACCGCAGCTGGCCGTCCACGACCTTTTTGTCCTGCCCCATCAGATCCACCAGTGACTCGGCACTTGGCAATTCGCCCGGAATATCAGCCAGATCCGTTTTCATACCCATTGCCCGCAGATGCGCGCGTACCCGGCTTGGGTCTTCTTGTGAACACAGCCCAAGGCGGGACGAAAGCTCGAACGCAAGTGCACAGCCGATGGCCACGCCCTCGCCATGCAAAAGACGGTCCGAATAACCAGTGGCAGCCTCCAAGGCATGACAGAAGGTGTGTCCCAGATTCAGCAGGGCGCGGTCACCTTGTTCGGTTTCGTCCCGGGCCACGATATCGGCTTTCATCTGAACCGAGCGGGTTACCGCACGCACCCGCGCGGCCAAGTCACCCGAGGACACGCTTTGCCCGTTCGCCTCAAGCCATTCAAAGAAATCAGCATCCCCAAGCAAGCCGTATTTCACCACCTCGCCATACCCTGAAAGAAAGTCCCTCTGGGTCATGGTCTGCAACACAGATGTATCGGCCAGAACCAGCGATGGCTGATGAAAAGCGCCGATAAGGTTCTTCCCCTGAGGGGCGTTGATCCCTGTTTTCCCTCCGACGGAGCTGTCGACCTGCGCCAGCAAAGACGTGGGGATTTGCACGAACCGAACACCTCGGCGCAGGACGGCTGCGGCAAAGCCGGCAAGATCACCAATTACGCCGCCACCAAGGGCCACAACAACGTCGCTGCGTTCAACCTTTTCAGCCAACAGCCACTCAACCGCGCGTTCGAAATGAGGCCAGCTTTTGGTCGCCTCCCCGGCTGGCAAGGCCAGCGCGGACATTTCGATTCCGGCGGCTTTCAGACCCGCACGTAGTGCGTCCAGATGCAGGCCAGCTACGTTCTCATCTGTCAGGACGGCCACCTTGGGGCGCGCCAATAGCGGTGCAATCCAATCGCCTGCGCGCGCCAGAAGATCCGGACCGATCTCAACGTCATACGACCGGTCTCCAAGTTCAACGTGTACTCTTTGATGCATTATCTGATTTCCAAAACATCAGGGCGCGCCAATAAGGCGTCGACAACCCGGTCCACCATATTCTCGATCGAAGTTTCGCCATCCGAATCCACGATCAAATCTGCCTCGGCGTAAACCGGAACACGCGCCTCGTAGAGGGCTTTCAATGTCGCATAAGGATCAGCAGTGCGCAGCAGCGGGCGCGTGTCCTTGTGGCGAACTCGGTTCCACAAAACTCTCAGGTCTGCCCGCAGCCAGACAGACGCCCCGCGCAAGGTGATCATACGCCGGTTGTCGGGCTGAAGAAACGCCCCGCCACCCGTTGAAAGGATGCCTTTTTTCTCGTCCAGCAGACGGCTGATGACCTGTGTTTCCTTGGTGCGAAAAAACGGCTCCCCGTCCCGCTCAAAGATTTCGGGGATGGTCATGTTGGCGGCTGATTCGATTTCGGCATCACTATCCAGAAAGGGAACACCCAGACGCGCGGCCAAAGCGCGGCCCACGGCTGTCTTACCAGCCCCCATCATCCCCACCAGAACCACGGTTTTGTGCAGAGCAAATCGGGTCTGCGCGTCCGCTGAGTGCGTGTTATGCTTAATTTCGCTCATTTCACCGTGAATGACGTGATCTTGGGAAAAATGCCAGTTATAACTTGGTCAAAACCAAAAATTGAGGCAGCGTGACGCCATGAGCCGTCTGATCAAATTCCTGATATATGTTCTGTGCCTGGTATTTATCGGGCTGGTTGCCTATGCCTATGTCGGTCCATTCTTTGGTGTGGATTTCTCTGCGCCTCAAAGTGAAATTCGCGAGCCGGTTGTACTGGATGTCAACTAAGCAACTGCTTTTGGCAATCACACTGGCCGGGTCGGCACATGCGCAGGAACCCTTATCCGCCATCGAATGGCTGACAGACCCGCCGGAAAACCTGCCGGGAACCGTTCTGCTGGAACCACCGGTCACGCAAGATGGCGCTTTGCCAGAAATTGAAGTGACTTCGCTTGAGGCGCTGTCGCAGCCACTGGGCCTTGTTTCGTCCTCTGTCACTGGCCTGCCCGTCGACCTTTGGCAAGGCAGCGATGCGGATCGCTTGGCCGAACTGATCGCCGACGTCCACGTGCGTGACAACCCGGCGATGCAGCGATTGTTGTTCACGTTACTCTTGTCTGAAACACGCGCGCCGTCAGGGCCTCTGGCCGAAGAAACCCTTTTACTGGCGCGGCTGGATCGGTTGATGCAACTGGGTGCCGCTGATCCGGCGCAATCGCTTGTTCAACTGGCCGGACCTACTGACACGCAAGACCGTTTCAAGCGCTGGTTCGATGCGACGCTCTTGACCGGGGATGAGGATCGCAGTTGTACCGCCCTTATTGCCGAACCGCATCTTTCGCGGGACTATGCGGCTCAGATCTTCTGCAAGGCCCGCCGCGGGGATTGGGCTTCAGCCGCGCTGACCCTTGAGGCAGCGCATGCGCTTGAAATCCTTCCACCCGAGGATCTGGCAGTTCTGGACCGTTTCCTCAGCCCGGAACTGTATGAAGGCGCAGCTTACCTGCCGCAGCCTGAGAACCCTGATCCCCTGACGTTCCGTTTGTTTGAGGCAATTGGCGAACGACTTCCCTCCGCTCCGCTGCCACGGGCGTTTGCCAATGCGGATCTGCGCGATGTCGCAGGTTGGAAGGCACAGATCGAAGCAGCGGAACGGCTTACCCGCATTGGCGCATTAACCCCCAATCAGCTGCTGGGCCTTTATACTGAGCGTGACCCGGCGGCCTCAGGTGCTGTCTGGGATCGGGTGGCCGCCGTTCAGCGTTTTGAGAGCGCGTTAGACACCGGGAACGCGGAAGCGATCGGAAAGACCTTGCAGCCGGTCTGGCAACAGATGCGCGGTGTCGGGCTTGAGGTTCCGTTTGCCGAACTGTTTGCCGAGCGCTTGTCGACTGTCACATTACCGGTTGCTGCCACCGAAAACCTGCGCTGGCGTATTCTGATGCTGTCCGGGCTTTACGAACAGGCCGCCTTGTCAACACCTGACACATCGAACGAAACCCGGTTTCTTGCCGCTTTGGCACAAGGCGATCCCGAGCGCGCGGTGTCCCCGTCCCCTTTGGCTGATGCCGTCGCTCAGGGGTTCGAATGGGCAGCGCCTGTGCCAGGCGACATTGATGCGTTGCTGACCAACGGTCAGTTGGGCGAAGCCATAATTGAAGCCATGCAATTGTTTGCACATGGCGCGCGGGGCAATCTGGTGGACCTGACAGCGGCAATTGCAACATTTCGGCGCGTTGGGCTGGAAGACACCGCGCGACGTGCGGCCCTGTCCCTTTTGATCCTGCAAAAACGTTGATCATGGGCTCTCCGGCATCAGATGCACTGTGGATTTCAACGTTCTTGCAGGCGCAGGCGGCAGAGCTTGGCGCTGCGACCAATACGCTGCTGGCTTATGGGCGCGACCTGAAAGATTTTGCCGAATGGCTGGACCGCAAGAAATCCGGATTTGATCAGGCAGATCGCGACCTGATCGAAGCCTACCTGATCGACTGCGATGCACAGGGCTTGTCACGTTCGACCCGCGCGCGGCGTTTGTCTGCAATAAAGCAGCTGTACCGGTTTGCCTTCGAGGAAGGCTGGCGCGCAGCCAATCCTGCCATTCAGATCAAAGGTCCCGGCCGGCAGAAACGGCTGCCCAAGACACTGGATGTGCCCGAAGTTGATCGTTTATTGGAGGCCGCCCGAAAAACCGGGAGAACCGAAGCTGACAGGCTAAGAAACACCTGCCTGATGGAGGTTTTGTACGCCACCGGAATGCGGGTGACTGAACTTGTCTCCCTGCCAGTCTCCTCGGCCCGTGGCGATCCCCGGATGCTGCTGGTGCTGGGCAAAGGGGGGAAGGAGCGAATGGTCCCCCTGTCGCCCCCGGCCCGGGATGCGCTGGCCGCGTGGCTGACCGCGCGGGACGAGGTCGAGGATTTGGCCGTGGAAAAAGGCGCTCAACGCTCGCGCTTTCTGTTCCCATCACGCGGTAAGTCCGGTCATCTGACACGGCACAGGTTCTTTTTGCTGGTGAAAGAGCTGGCTGTACGCGGCGGTGTTTCTTCTGAAAAAGTCACACCACACACGCTGCGCCATGCATTCGCTACGCATCTGCTGGCCAATGGTGCTGATCTGAGATCGATCCAGACGTTATTGGGTCATGCAGACGTGGCGACGACCGAAATCTATACGCATGTTCTGGATGAACGTCTGGCGGAACTGGTGTTGCAACATCACCCGCTGAGCAAAGACCGCAATGAGGACAAAGGCTAAGACCTTGATCCAGCGGAGCGACGTCCCCATAACGGATGCAGTACACTAACCTATCAAGGACCAATGGAACCCTTACCTTCTATGATCGACGGCGCATTCTGGTTTACGACCGGCGCTATCCTGTTTCTGCTTATCCTGTCCGGATTTTTCTCGGGCTCGGAAACGGCGCTGACCGCCTCATCAAGGGGGAAACTGCGCGCTCAGGCCGACAAGGGATCGCGCGGGGCTAAAAAGGCGCTGGAAATCACCGACGACAACGAACGTCTGATCGGGTCGGTTCTGCTGGGCAACAACCTCGTCAACATTCTGGCTGCGTCACTGGCGACGGCGTTGTTCACACGTCTTTTTGGCGAAAGCGGCGTGGCATTGGCGACACTGGTCATGACCTTTTTGGTGCTGATCTTTGCGGAAGTTCTGCCCAAGACATACGCCATCACCAATTCCGAAAAGGCCGCTGCGGCCGTTGCGCCGATCATCAGCGTGGTCGTGACGGTGTTTTCGCCTGTCGTCGCAGCCGTGCGGTTGCTGGTGCGTGGCGTATTGCGCTTGTTCGGAGTTCAGATCGATCCTGACAGCAACATTCTGGCCGTGCGCGAAGAAATCGCAGGCGCCCTGCAACTGGGCCATTCAGAAGGTGTTGTTGAAAAAGAAGATCGCGACCGCATCCTCGGCGCGCTGGATCTGGGCGACCGCACGGTGGAAGAGATCATGCTCCACCGTTCCAACATCGAGATGATCGATGCGAACGCCCCACCCGAAGCTATCCTGAGGCAATGCCTTGAAAGCCCTCACACTCGTCTGCCTGTTTTCAGGGACGAGCAGGAGAACATTGTTGGCGTTGTTCACGCCAAGGATTTGTTCCGCGCGATGTATGCGCAGGCTGGCGGCAGTGACGGCGGCACCGACCGTCTGGCCAGCTTTGACATCGGCAAAGTCGCGAATGCCCCTTATTTCGTTCCAGAGACCACAACTCTGGATGACCAGATGCGCGAGTTTCTGCGAATGCACGCTCATTTTGCGCTGGTCGTAGACGAATATGGCTCATTGCGTGGCCTGATCACGCTTGAGGATATTCTCGAAGAAATTGTGGGCGAAATCGCCGATGAATTCGATATCGCCGAAGAGGTGCCGGTCGTGCGGACGGATGATGGCCAATTCCTTGTCGAAGGCGCGATGACCATTCGTGACGCCAATCGTGCGCTGGACTGGTCGCTACCGGATGAAGAGGCCAACACTCTTGCTGGTCTGGTCATCCACGAAGCCCAGATGATCCCGGTTGTTGGGCAAGTATTTTCGTTCCATGGCTTCCGGTTCGAGGTAACAGCACGCGAAGGCAATCGTATCACAGCCCTGAAAGTGCGGCCCTTATAGGGTTTGGACGCAAGACAAAAACGACGCGCTCTGTCGCTCGTATGACAGAATGCTTTTTCGTTGATCTGCACCGTCCTACCAGAAAAGGAGGAGCGGATGAAAAACACATGCCAGGTGGCCGTCATTGGTGGCGGCGTTGTCGGATGTTCGGTTCTTTATCACCTGACCAAGCTTGGGTGGTCGGACGTCATGTTGCTGGAACGGTCCGAACTGACCAGCGGCTCGACCTGGCATGCAGCAGGCGGGTTTCACACCCTCAACGGCGACACCAACATGGCGGCGCTACAGGGCTACACGATCAGGCTGTATAAAGAACTGGAACAGATCACCGGCATGTCCTGTGGCCTGCACCACGTGGGCGGTGTGACACTGGCCGACAATCAGGACCGGTTTGATATGCTGCTGGCCGAACGCGCCAAGCATCGGTTCATGGGGCTTGAGACAGAAATCGTCGGCCCGGAAGAAATCAAAAAGATCGCGCCCATTACGAACATCGACCGAATTATCGGTGCTCTTTACGATCCGCTGGATGGTCATTTGGACCCGTCAGGTACAACCCATGCCTATGCCAAGGCCGCGCGAATGGGCGGTGCTACGATTGAAACCCATTGCATGGTGCGTGAAACCAACCAGCGCCCCGATGGAAGCTGGGATGTCGTCACCGACAAAGGCACAATCCATGCCGAACACATTGTTAATGCGGGCGGGCTTTGGGCACGCGAAGTTGGTGCCATGGCAGGTGTCTATTTTCCCCTGCACCCGATGGAGCATCAATACCTTGTCACAGACGCGATCCCCCAGATCGAAGCGATCATTGATGCGGGTGGCGAGCATCCGCATGTCATGGATCCGGCGGGTGAAAGCTATTTAAGGCAGGAAGGGCGTGGTCTGTGCATCGGGTTCTACGAACAACCCTGCAAGCCTTGGGCAGTAGACGGCACCCCGTGGGACTTCGGGCACGAGTTGCTGCCCGATGACTATGACAAGATCACCGACAGTATCGAATTCGCCTATCGCCGCTTTCCCGTGCTGGCTGATGCCGGGATAAAATCGGTCATCCATGGGCCGTTTACCTTTGCCCCTGATGGAAACCCGCTGGTCGGTCCTGTACCTGGAATGCGCAACTACTGGTCGGCCTGTGGTGTTATGGCAGGGTTCAGCCAGGGTGGCGGCGTTGGCCTGACGCTGGCGCAGTGGATGATCGAAGGCGAGCCAGAGCGCGATGTGTTTGCCATGGATGTTGCCCGCTTCGGCGACTGGATCAGCCCAGGTTATACCCCCCCCAAAGTCATCGAGAATTATCAGAAACGCTTCAGCGTTGCCTATCCGAACGAAGAACTGCCCGCCGCACGCCCCAACCGCACAACACCAATGTATGACATCTTCAGCGATCTTGGCGCGGTTTGGGGGCAGCAATACGGCCTTGAAGTGCCAAACTATTTTGCGCAGGAAGACGAGCCGGGATTTGAAACGCCATCCTTCCGCCGCTCGAACGCGTTCGAGGCGACGGGGCGCGAAGTGCGGGCGGTGCGTGAAGCAGTAGGTATCAACGAGGTCCACAATTTCGGCAAATACCGCATCACCGGACCCAATGCTCGGAACTGGCTGGACCAGATCATGGCTGGTCGCATTCCGAAATCCGGTCGGCTGTCTTTGACCCCGATGCTGTCGCACAAGGGCAAGCTTATCGGCGATTTCACGGTTTCCTGCCTGAGTGACACTGAATTCCAGCTTACGGCGTCCTATGGCAGTCAGGCTTTCCACATGCGGTGGTTCCAGCAAACCGCTCAGGACGACGTGGGGATAGAAAACATCAGCGACCGGTTGAACGGCTTCCAGATTGCCGGCCCAAAGGCAACGCAGGTTCTGGCGGCCTGCACCCGCGACGACCTGACGGATTTCAACTTCCTCGACGTGCGTCGGATGACTGTCGGCATGACCGACTGTATCGTTCAGCGTGTCAGCTATACGGGCGATCTTGGTTATGAAATCTATTGCTACCCGTTAGCGCAGCGTCAGCTTTGGTGGACACTGTGGGAGGCCGGACAACCCCACGGAATTGTTCCGTTCGGAATGCGCGCAATGATGAGCCTGCGGCTGGACAAGTTTTTTGGCTCATGGATGCGAGAGTATTCGCCGGATTACACCGCCGCTGAAACGGGATTGGATCGGTTCATTGCATTCCGCAAAAACACCCGTTTCATCGGCCGCGATACAGCGGAATTTGAACGGGCCAACGGAACCATCCGCCAGTTGGCAGCCTTCGAGGTTGAAACAGACGATGCGGACGTCAACGCCTATGAACCGATCTGGCTGGATGGTTCGGTTGTTGGGTTCTGTACCTCCGGCGGCTACTCTCATTTTGCGCAGAAATCTGTCGCCATGGGCTTTCTGCCGTCCGGGCGCATAGAAGATGGTCTGGAGGTTGAAATCGAGATTCTGGGGCAGATGCGCAAAGCGAAGGTTATCTCGACACCTTTGTTTGACCCAGATGGCACACGCATGAGGGGATGACAGCACACATGACTGACAGCAGTGTGGCGCAATGACCGAAATCCCCATCATCCTGCTTGCTGCCGGTCATTCCAGCCGTATGGGCGGGCTGGACAAGCTTATGCAGCAAATTGATGGCATTCCACTGCTGACCCGTACGGCGACCCTAGCGCGTGGCGTGGCACCTGTCCTTGTCGCCCTGCCACCGCGCCCGCATCCAAGATACGATGCTCTTGCAGGAATGGACGTACAGACCGTTCCCGTACCGGACGCGGCCGAGGGAATGAATGCCAGTTTGCGCACCGCCATAAAACACCTTCCTGTTGATGCACCCGCGGTCATGGTTTTGCTGGCCGACTTACCCGACCTGACCCAGACCGATCTGAGAACGATCTTGAAAGCACGCCAGTTGCATCCCGAAAATGTAATCTGGCGCGGAACAACCACAGATGGAAAGCCCGGGCACCCGGTGATCTTCGATCGGACGCTTTTCAGTAAGCTTTCGGCATTACACGGCGATCACGGCGCGCAGACGGTGGTCCGGTCACAACAAGGTGGCGTATTCCTGCAACCCCTGCCCGGTCAAAACGCGGTTTTGGATCTGGATACGCCGGAAGATTGGGCAGCTTGGTGCAAGAAACGCACCGTTTAAATAAACACGGCCCGGTCGATATCGACCGGGCCGGTGCCCAATACAGGACTACCACTTTCCACAATTCCAAAAGTTTGACCAATAGGTCTTAAAGACACTCTGGTTCCCTAGCCGCTAAACCTAAACAAGACCCCCTCGTTAACACGCCGCTAAAACTTCCGGTAACTGAGTTAGCCGCCAGCGCCCCCTAGCGCTTTTGGCTTCCCCTCACTTGGGCAATTTCATCCTCACTTATCCGATCCTTAGAAACAACGTAAAATTGGAAGAATAGGTTAATTTCGCGTGCCTCGATTTGGCTTTTAGGCAACATAGCACCAAGGCTTGCTCAACCTATAGGCGATCCAAGTCCGGTGCACGTATCATCGATTCGGGATTAAGCGCAAACTTATGCACCCATTCAGCTGCCTATCGGCAAAGTTACAGCGTCAAGCCCGAAGTTTCCCGGACTCGCCCACAACCATTGGAAGAGCAGCATTTTTCCCCACTGTTCAGTGAAAGCATTGTCAACAAAACAATGAAAATTCAACTTTTTTGAAAGTTTGACGTCTGTTTTGGCAACAATCCTCCGATTCGCCTTCGACCTCCTCGGTTAAATCAGCGAATCCTGATCAACGTCCTTCACCACAAAACACCCGCTTTGTGGCAAAATTAAGATTTATTAATTGATCAGTCAGGAAACCCCAATCCTGACAGTGCATCTCATGTCTCAACGCGCAACGGAAATTGCGTGATCAAACCAGGAGACAGAAATGAGCATCCGAAAATCTTCGCTTTTACTTCCCCGCACATCCAACTGGATGGGGGTCAGCGCATTGGGCGCAGCCATGCTGGCCACAACCGCTATACCTTCGATGGCGGATGAAGCGCTTGCCGATCTTGTCGAAACCGTTTCCCCTTCGGTTGTAACCATCATTGCCGAGCAAAAGACCGCCCCAAGCCCCACACAGGGTCAGAATTTTGACTTTGACGGTCACCCGTTTGGGGAATTCTTCAAACGATTTGGTGGGCCTGAAGGGTTCAACATGCCTCAACGCGGTCCGGCACAAGGGCTCGGGTCAGGGTTTGTACTGGATGAAGCCGGTTATATCGTCACCAATCACCATGTGGTGGACAATGCCGCGACTGTAACCGTTCGCCTAAGTGATGACCGGACATTTGAGGCCGAGGTGGTTGGCACCGACCCGCTGACAGACATTGCAGTCTTGAAGATCGATGCAGTCCCGGGCCTGCAAGCCGTCGAACTGGGTGACAGCGATGCAATCCGTGTTGGCGAAGATGTCGTAGCGATCGGCAACCCGTTTGGTTTGAGCTCCACGGTCACTACCGGCATTGTATCGGCTAAAGGTCGCAATATCTCGGACGGGCCATATGCCGAGTTCATTCAAACGGACGCAGCTATCAACAAGGGCAACTCTGGTGGCCCGCTTTTCAACATGGACGGCGAAGTGATTGGTGTAAACTCGGCCATTTATTCCCCCAGTGGCGGATCTGTCGGGCTGGGATTTGCCGTAACCTCGAACATCGTTGAACATATTGCAGCCGATCTACAGGATGACGGGCAGGTCAGCCGTGGGTGGCTGGGTGTTTCGATCCAGAATATCAGCCCGCAGCTTGCGGCGGCGCTGGGTATTGATGCCTCCTCGGGTGCACTGGTGGCAGATGTTGTCGCCGACAGCCCTGCAGATGGCGTCCTGGAACAAGGCGATGTTATCCTGTCTTTCAATGGCGAAGCCGTAGACTCCAGTGGTGACCTGCCTATTCTGGTGGGCACAACCAAGGTCGGCACCGCCAGTAATTTGACCATTCTGCGCGATGGCAAACAGGAAACGGTCACTTTGACCGTTGGCCAGCATCAGGCAGCGGCGGCTCAGTCCGACAGCCCTGTCGAATCTGATGCAGCAGGCACGTCGCTTGGTGTCACAGTGGCCCCGCTGACCGAAACGGTGCGGGCTGAAGCGGGTATTGCTAAAACCGTCGAAGGTGTGGTCGTCACAGACTTGCAACCGGACAGCCCTGCGGCCCGGGCGGGTCTGCAACGAGGTGACGTGATCGTCAAACTGGGCAACCAGGACACGTTCACACCCGAAGCGCTGAAGGCCGCACTGGACAGCGAAAAGACAGACCCGGCACTGGTATTGATCAATCGGGCCGGCAGCCAGATTTTCGTTGCTGTCGAACTGGTCTGACTAACACCATGCGCGCGCCGCTTGATGGGGAGATCCGGCGCGTGCCTCACCCGGCGGACCTGAGTTGTCCGCTGTCCGTCGGGCTTGCCGGGTGCGTGCCCAGCACCCGGCAAGATCGTCAGCAAACCATATGCTTTGTTTGAATTTTGTGTTTAAATCCTTAGGGAAAGGAACCACATCATGAGCCGCCGTCTGTTGATCGTCGAAGATGACGCTGACACCAGGGATTTCATTGCCAAAGGGTTTGGCGAAGAAGGCTATGTGGTCGAAACGGCTGCTGATGGCCGCGAGGGATTGTACCACGCTACGGACGGCGGTTTTGACGCCATTGTGTTGGACAGGATGTTGCCCGGTCTGGACGGTCTGTCCCTGATCAAATCCCTGCGTGCAGCGGGGTTGAAAACACCGGTCTTGATGTTGACGGCCATGAGCGCAGTGGATGAGCGCGTCAAAGGATTGCGATCAGGCGCCGACGATTATCTGGTCAAGCCCTTCTCGTTTCAGGAACTTCATGCGCGGATCGAAGCCTTGTTGCGGCGTCCGCAGGAATCCGAGGAAACGCCGACGCTGACCTGCAAGGATCTTGAAATGGATCTACTGACCCGCAAGGTTACGCGTGACGGCCATGAGATTACGCTGACGCCTCGTGAATTCCAGATCCTTGAGTTCTTTCTACGCCGCAAGAACCGTGTCGTGTCGCGTACCATGCTGCTTGAAGGCGTCTGGGATTATCATTTCGACCCGAACACAAACGTTGTGGATGTTCATATTTCAAAGCTGCGCCGCCAGTTGGATGAAGGCGGAGACATACCTTTGATTGAAACAGTTCGCGGTGCGGGTTACATGATGTCCGATGGATAACCTTCGGCTTTCCCTTAATAATTCAAGAACAAGACTTGTCGCCACCAGCATGGTGCTAAGCACGTTACTGACCGCGTCTGTGCTGGCATTGGTCTATGTGACAGCCAACCGGAGCATCGAATCCGAGACCCGATCGGTCGTGTCCGCCGAACTGACCGGGCTTGCCGATGAATATGAACGGCGCGGGCTGATCGGGCTGATTACAGCGATCGAGCGTCGTCTTCCAAGCGCGTCCGATCGAGACGCGCTGTATCTGCTGGCGGATCGGCAGGGCGTCAAGCTTGTGGGTAACCTGAAAACCTGGCCGGTCAATGTGACCGCCGGAAGCGGTTGGGTCGACCTCGAGTTGCGCAGGGCTGACAATGACCAACTGGTGCCCATCTCGGCCGCTTCGATCCGATTGCCCGGTGGTGAACGCCTTTTGGTGGGACGGGATGCGGCGGCCCGTCAACAATTCGACCGTGTATTGTTCCGATCTCTGGCACTGGCACTAGGAATAGCATTTGTTCTGAGCGTGATCACTGGCTGGCTGTTCACACGTCTGGTGTTTTCGCGCCTGTCAGACATCGCAAGCACAGCCGAAAACATCGTTTCCGGCGATCTTTCCAAGAGGATGCCCCTGCGCGGAACCGGGGACGAGTTCGATCAGGTCTCTGGCACGTTGAACAACATGCTCGACAGGATCGAAGAGCTGGTGAGCAATCTGCGCACCACGTCGAACTCTATCGCACATGATTTGCGCTCTCCTTTGTCCCGCCTTCGCCAAAGGGTCGAATCCCTTTCCGAGCCCGGCAAAAGCGATCTGGACCGCGAAATCGACATTGCGCGGGCTACGGGAGAAATCGACCATGTTTTGCGGGTCTTGGGGCAGCTTACCGAAATTTCGCGGGCCGAGGCCGGTCTAGGGCGCGAGCAATTCGAAGACATTGACTTGCAGCAACTGGTTGGAGATGTCGTGGAACTGTATGACCCGGTGGCCGCAGATCAGGACATCCGCCTTGAGGTTACAGGCTCTGCCCCGGCTATTCAGGGGCACCGGCCCCTACTCTCGCAGGCTCTTTCTAATTTGCTGGAAAACGCGATGCGTTATGCACCGGCGGATACCGCAATCACGATCTCTATCGGTACCAAGGACGGATTTGCCCAATTGCGGGTTCGGGACCGTGGTCCGGGTGTTCCGCCCGGAGAGTTGGATCGCCTTCAACTTCCCTTCGTCACACTTGATCCGGCGCGGACGGAACGCAATGCGGGATTGGGGCTCGCGCTGGTTGCCGCGATTTCACATATGCATGGCGGGACATTCGCAGCCCGAAACTGCGACCCAGGTTTGGAAACTACGATCAATCTGGCAATTCAGAGTTAATCCGGCAGTCCGTTTATCGCCAATACCTTGTTTTTGTACCGTTTATCCCCTGTAACTTCCGCACCGAACCAACCCGGCGGGACATAGGCATTTGCGTCTTCACTGGTATGGAACTCAACCTCAACCAAACGCAGGGGTTCCAGACCGCCTGAAAAAACATCCAGCTCGAACTGGTGGCCGTCTGGCATTAGATCCGTGTAACGCACCTTCTCGACCCGGCGACCTTTGGTTTCCGGCCAGAAGGTTTCAAACTGGTCTCGGGTTATCTCTGCCTCACGCTCAACACGTACAAGATCACCGCCGCCTTTTAAGGTCAGGAAAAACACATTGTTCTTTTGCCGAAGGCGCAATTCGGTCGAGTCCTCCGGCGCGGTGAGGTACCCCTGACGCACCTCTGCTTTTTCTGCGCGGCTCAGGTTCGGCAACCTTGCCACCAGAAACTTGCGTTCAATTTCTTTGCTCATCAGGGTGCCCCCGCTCTTTCTTCCAGCTCATCAAACAGCGCCCGATATGCCGCACCAGCAGCGCTACGACCTGCGTAAGTACAGACAGGGCCCCGATATTGCCCCATCTTTTCGACATCCGCAGCGAAAGGCACAACCGCGTGTAAAATGCGCTAGGGATGCTGGGCGCGCATTGAAACCATCGTTTCCCGATGCAACAACTTCCGGTTCTGCACCATCGAAAAGAACGCCCGCAGCTTCTTCTTACGCAGCCCGTGTTTGTCGAAAAAGCCAACCAGCTGATCGAATGACCGCTCGGACAGGGTTGTGGGAATGATCGGAACAACGATTTCATCAGCGGCCCGAAAGATATTCTCGGACAAGGTGGAAAAATTGGGCGGACAATCCAGAAGAACCAGATCATAGTCACTGCCAGCCGCCGACAATGCCCTTTTCAAACGCGAGCGTTTGTTCCGCATGCGCGACAGGAAGATATCAAAGTCGCGGAAAGTCAGGTTTGCGGGCAGAACGTCCAACCCGTCAAAATCACTTGCCCGGATGGCTTTGGTAAACCGCTCCACATCCTCAAAAAAACGGGCATCCGTCAGTTTTTTTGACGGCTTCACCCGAAAATAGAACCCGGACGCCCCCTGAGGATCGAGATCGCATAGCAAAACTTTTTGGCCAGCCTGCGCATAGGCATAGGCCAGGTTCACCGAAGTAGCGGTTTTTCCGACACCGCCCTTATTGCTGTAACAGGCAATGATCTTCATTCCCTACTCCTTTTTGTGGTGAAACAGACTGCGGAACATGTGCCGGATTTCTTGCCCGTCGAACTGAAGGAAGCTTGCGACAACGCGTTTTCTTTCGGTCTTCTGACGTTGATCAAGCACAGCGATTAGGCCGCCCACGGACAAACCGATCTGCGCGTTTACGTGGCCTTGCGTATCGGCGTGCGACGCTACAAAGGTCAGCAACGCGTCTTGCTGCACAGAATAGTCGTTGAACAAACCAAGATTATCCTGAAGTTTTTTCAACGGTTTAAGGATCGTTCTCAATCCGTTCGCATCGAAGAGCGGGGCAAACAATTCCATCAGATATCTTAGTTTTTTGCACTCGATACGAAGCTCATGCACCGTCTTGTCTGGCGTATCATCGCTTATGCCGCGCGCCAGTTTGCACATCTTGCGATAATGCTTCCAGATCAGCGCGCAGGCATAGTCATACGTGCCGCGATGCGCGTTTGGTCCGAGGTCCAAGTGATCAGTACTGGTGAACATTGCGGTCAGGTCGGTCATGGACGTCGTGTAGTCGGCGCTGCGCAACCAGCGAGATAGGCGCAGTTGCTCTTGTGTACGTTCCGTTTGAAACTGATCAAACATCTCGGACAGTCCTGCGTGAAGGCTCGGCGGGATAAGATTGAAATACTTGTCTTTTTTCAGAAGGTAGACATCCAAATCACGCAGAGGTCCCGTGGGGGCCATAAGATCGGAAAAGAGCCGCTTCAGTTCGGCCGTCTGGGCCTCGGACAACACACCCTTGAACAGGCTGATCACTGACCTGATCTTGCGCAACGAAACCCGGTAATCGTGCAAAAACTCGGTGTCGATATCAGCGATCATGCCCTCCTCGTTTTGCCGTGCAACCCTCAGATATATTTGAAAGATTTTCGCAGCGACTTCGCTGCAAGGATCTGCTTGACCGAACTTTATTTCAGGCTTGGCCTGATAGGGAACCATGTCTGGAAACAGACTGGGATAGACCGTTTCAACGTCACGAACACCGCCCGAAACGCGATCGAGAGCGGAACGGACCAACTGATAGGCCTTCTTATACCCGCGCAACTGCTGAATTCGTACAATGGTTGCCTGCCCTGATGGCGTCGACATGTACGTTAAAGTTCCCCTGACTTTTGTCTTTTGCAGATCATCAAGCACGGCGAAGGTCTTTGCCTCGATCTCTCCAACACCAATCTGCGTCAGCGCCCGTAGTTCAGGAAAGTCGCTCAGCGCCTTCTGAACCGGCCCTTCTGGCAAGTCCCGTGCAAACCGCAGATGCCCCGAGTGCTGCTGAGACAAAGGGCCGTGGTCCTTCCGCAGCAGGTGCAACACCCCGCCAGTATCGATCAAAGCACGACCCGAGGCGCGCAGTGACTGATCGTGACAATCCAGCAATGCGAAAGCTGCGACGGGGCTATCGGGTGAAACTTTTTGGGAAAACCCGGCAATGGCATTTGCCAGAGCCGTTTCGTCAATCCTCGCTGGGAAAATGAACTGATCGCTTGACGATCTGGTCATGATACGCCTTTCCAGTTCAACTTCAGAAACCCCTTTACAGGTTTCTCAACGATCATATGCGCGCGCCCCTTGTTTGGTTTGGTTGCTCCAACGCCATCCAAGGTTCTCCTTTTCAGTCTCGGCTGAACCCGAAAGGACATCAAGGCATTATGCCTGCGACCGAGTGTAATCACGGGGTGACAGGCCTCGGGTGCCGAAGTAAGACACCGCTATGAGCGAACCAGTATCTTCGATCCGAAACCTTGGCCCCGCCTTTGAACAGGCCTGCGCACGTGCTGGTATTCATTCGGCTGAGGCGCTGCGAGAACTGGGGCCGGACGAAGCCTATGCCCGCCTGTTGCGCGCCGGCACCAGGGCGCATTTCATCGGATATTATGTTCTGGTGATGGGATTGCAGGGCCGCCCGTGGAACGATTGCAAGGGCGACGAGAAGAAAGCCCTGCGCGAAAGGTTCGACGCAATCAAAGCTGGTAACGGTGCTGCTCCGGAAAACCAGATGATTGCAGATCTGGACGCCATCGGAGTTCGTGTTGCACCAAAGGACTTAAAGCAGCTCTGAACGAATAAGGCCGCACCCAACCAAGGATGCGGCCCCTGTTTGTCACCAATGGCTGTGGCTTAACCGACCAGTTCAATGCCCGAGAAGAAGTATGCGATTTCAACCGCTGCGGTTTCCGGTGCGTCCGAACCGTGGACCGAGTTTTCACCGACCGATTCCGCGAATTCAGCGCGGATGGTGCCGGGGGCTGCGTCCGCAGGGTTCGTTGCGCCCATGACTTCACGGTTCTTTGCAATGGCGCCTTCGCCTTCCAGAACCTGAACAACAACCGGAGCCGACGACATGAATTCGCACAGTTCGTCATAGAACGGACGTTCGGCATGAACGTCATAGAACTTGCCAGCCTGAGCTTTGGTCATGTGAATGCGCTTTTGCGCCACGATGCGCAGGCCTGCTTCTTCGAACTTGGCGTTGATCTTGCCGGTCAGGTTGCGGCGGGTTGCATCGGGTTTGATGATCGAGAATGTGCGTTCCAGTGCCATATCGGCCTCTCCTTATAATGTGACGCGGGATCCGCGCCGAAATCCATCGCGCGCCGGGTATCACGGTCTTTGATCCATGAAAAGTGTAATGATGCCTTGCCGGTGGCTTTGCAGTTCAGATTGTTTCTGGCAAAGGGTCGACACGGTCCAGTCGACGAACGTAAAGCACCGCCATCAAGCCGGCAAAGCTACAGGCCCACATCATGCCCAGTACCAGATACGGCCCGTTTTCGGGGCTGACGAACGCGCCGGTCATTGAGGTCAGAACAGCTCCCAAAGCCACGATCATTGCCCCCGACAGCCCTGCCGCGCTACCTGCCAGCCCGGGGCGTACCGACATGACACCGGCCGCGGCATTGGCATTGGTCAAACCGTTGCCAAAGCCGACACAGATTGCCGAACCGAAGAAGACCCAGACCGATCCCAGATCAGCGAGAAACAGCATCAATCCGCAGAACGGGCCAGTTGAGGCCACGATCCGCCCCGACAATATCATTGTCGTCAGGCGCGTCCGGGCCGCAATCCGACCGGTGACAAAATTGCCAACCATGAACCCGCCGGTGATGATGCCAATCCCCAGCCCCAGCGTTGCTGGGCTCAGGTCGAACCACGCTGCGGCAACCAGCGGCGCACCGGTGATAAAGCTGTAGAACCCCCCAATCGAAAACGCCGCGCATAGGGCATAACCCCAGAACCTGCGAGCACGGAACAGGTGTGGGTATTCGCGCAGTTGGGCACCAAATGTGGACGAGCGGTTCGTGTTGGTTTCGCCCAGGTCGAACCAAAGCAGCACCAGCAACCCTGCTCCAAGCAACGAGTACAGGACAAATCCCGAACGCCAACCGAAAAGCATATCCAGCGCCCCACCCAACATCGGCCCAAGCATCGGGGCTAAGGCCATGGCCATCGCGACGTAACCGAGTTTGCTTGCCGCCTCATTCGGTGCGTAACGGTCTCTGATCGACGCGCTGGACAGGACCGAGCCGGCGACAACAGCAGCCTGAAGCAGGCGGAAGCCAAGAAAAACCCAGATCGATCCGGCCAGTGTGCATCCGATCGACGCAAGGACAAATATTGATATACAAATCAAAAGGATAGGTCTGCGCCCAAAGCGATCCGATAACGGGCCCATGATCAGTTGCAACACTGCCGAAACCGCCAGATACCCCGCGACCGACAGGTTCATCAGGCCGTAATCCACCGTGAAGTCTTCACTCATATGCGCCAGCGACGGCAGGAACATGTTGAGCGTTAGCACAGACAGCGCCGTAGCAAAGATCAATGTGATCAGGGATGGAGGCGTCCGGGCCGCGCGCATGTGAAAAACCGCTTCAAAAAGCAAACGAGACAGCGCTAACACATTGCTTGATGCTTGAAAATGCCAAGCCGCTGGCGGCGGCATCACACCTCTGCTAAGAGCGCCTCATGTTACGGATCGAAGACATCACCTATGCCGTTGAAGGCCGCCCATTGTTTGATGGCGCCAGCGCAACCGTACCAGACGGTCACAAGGTTGGCCTTGTGGGCCGGAATGGCACGGGAAAGACCACGCTTTTTCGCCTGATCCGCGGGGAACTGGCGCTGGAATCGGGGAATATTGCGGTCCCCAAGCGCGCCCGCATTGGCGGTGTCGCGCAGGAGGTCCCATCATCCAACGTTTCGCTGATCGACACTGTTCTAGCCGCTGATACCGAACGCAGCGCCCTGATGACCGAGGCTGGCGACGCAACGGATCCCACGCGAATTGCCGAAATCCAGACCCGGCTGGCCGATATCGACGCCTGGTCGGCCGAGGCCCGCGCGGCCTCAATCCTCAAGGGGTTGGGGTTTGACGACGCAGACCAATTGCGCCCCTGTTCGGATTTTTCGGGTGGCTGGCGGATGCGCGTGGCCTTGGCGGCGGTTCTGTTCTCACAACCGGATTTGTTGCTGTTGGACGAACCGACCAACTATCTGGACCTTGAAGGCGCGTTGTGGCTCGAAAGCTATCTGGCCAGGTATCCACATACGGTCATAATCATCAGCCATGACCGGGGCCTGCTGAACCGTGCCGTAGGGTCGATCCTGCATCTGGAGGATCGCAAACTCACCTATTACGCCGTGCCATATGACAAATTCGCTGAACGGAGGGCGGAACGTCTGGCACAGGCAGAATCCGAAAACGCCAAAGCCAAGGCGCGCATCGCTCATTTGCAGAGCTTCGTGGATCGGTTTCGATATAAGGCATCCAAGGCCGTTCAGGCCCAATCGCGCCTGAAAATGATCGAACGCATCCAGTTGGTCTCAACCCCGCAAGAGGCCGCGCTGCGTGCGTTTTCCTTCCCCGAACCCGAGGAACTGTCGCCACCGATCATCCAGATTGAAGGCGGTGTGACCGGTTATGGCGAAACCGAAGTACTGCGCCGCCTGAACCTGCGCATCGATCAGGATGACCGTATTGCGCTGTTGGGCAAGAACGGTCAGGGCAAATCTACCCTGTCCAAACTGTTGTCAGACCGGCTGCCCTTGATGGCTGGCAAGATGACCCGCAGCAACAAGCTGCGCATCGGGTATTTCGCTCAGCATCAGGTGGACGAGCTTTATGTGAACGAAACGCCACTGGACCACCTGCGCCGCCTGCGCCCGGACGAGGCGCCGGGCAAGTGGCGCTCGCGTCTGGCGGGGTTCGGCCTGAACGCGGCTCAGGCGGAAACCGAGGTTGGCCGCCTGTCGGGTGGGCAGAAGGCGCGCCTGTCGCTGCTGCTGGCAACCATCGACGCACCACATATGCTGATCCTCGACGAGCCGACGAACCATCTGGATATCGAAAGCCGTGAGGCGCTGGTCGAAGCGCTGACCGCCTATTCGGGTGCTGTCGTGCTGGTCAGCCACGACATGCACCTGCTGTCGCTTGTTGCCGATCGGTTGTGGCTGGTCTCGGACGGTACGGTCAAATCTTATGACAGTGACCTTGAATCCTATCGTGCCCTATTGCTGGCGCGTGACAAACCGGTGAAAGAAAAGCCACAAACAGAGAAGCCCAAACGCGCCTCGCGCGATACCATGCTGGCATTGCGGGCGGACCTGCGCAAATGCGAGGACCGGGTCGAGAAACTGACAGAGATGCACGACAAGCTCGCGGCAAAACTGGCCGACCCGACGCTTTACGAAGACGACAAGATCAACGATCTGGAAATCTGGAATCGCAAATTCGCCGAGGTGGTCGAGGCTATGCAAAAAGCAGAAGCGCTTTGGATCGCCGCTGCTGAGCGACTGGAACAGGCAGAAACGGTATGAGCGATCCTGTCGTTGAAACCAAAGCAATGATCGCGGGAATGCATCCCGAAATTCAACCCGGAGAATTCGCATTTGTAGTCTGGCCCGAAGATATGGACTGGCCCGACGGGACACGCGCCAGTTACGTCGAGGCCGAAGGGCTGTCTTTAGTCGTTCCGATCAATTGCGCACCAAAAGAGGCGGTCGCTATGCGCTGTATCACGCTTCAGGTGCACTCCTCGCTGGAAGGCGTGGGTCTGACCGCTGCAGTCTCGGGGGCGTTGGCACAGGCCGGAATTCCGGCAAACATGGTCGCGGGCTATCACCACGATCATGTTTATGTTCCCTCCGGACTGGCCGAAGACGCCCTGAGAATTTTGAAACATCTGCAACAGAGTAGCAAAGAGTGATTGACACCGCATTTCTGATCACCGCGTTCACAACGCTTTTCGTGGTTCTTGATCCACCGGCGCAAACGCCGATTTTTGTGGCCCTGACCCAGAACATGGATTGGCACACGCGCCGCTCTGTCGCTGTTCGCGCGTGCCTGACTGCTGGCGGCATTCTGGCGATGTTCGCGGCCTTCGGCGAAGCGCTGCTGGGATTTGTCGGCATCTCGATGGAGGCGTTTCGTGTTGCGGGGGGTGTTTTGCTGTTTCTGACCGCGCTCGATATGCTGTTTGAACGCCGGACCAAACGTCGTGAAAACAGCGCCGAAGAGGAAGAACATCCGGACCCGTCTGTGTTTCCACTGGGTATCCCACTGATTGCAGGGCCCGGTGCGATTGCCACTATGATCCTGCTGGCCGGTCAACATCCCGGCATTCAGGGCCTGGCCGTGGTCATCGGCGTTATGCTGGTCGTTCTGGCAATGGTTTTTGTGATGTATCTTTCATCAGGGGCCGTGGCACGGCTTTTGGGGAAAACCGGATTGAACGTGTTGACCCGGCTTCTTGGGATGCTGCTGGCTGCATTGTCTGTTCAGTTCATTCTCGATGGCCTCAAGGCCTTTGGATTTGCATCTTAAATCCCCATATTCACAAGGTTAGAGGGATTTCCGGGTAACCGCATGGACAGTTTCGACATTGGACGCCTGATCTATCTGGCCCTGCTGGGGGCGGCGCTGCTGATGTGGTTTGTCACGCATAATCGGCAGTCGCTTAGCAAGACATTCCAGCAGGTTATGGCATGGGTGTTCATATTCGTCGGGGTCATCGCACTGGTCGGCCTGTGGGAGGATATTCGCTCCTCGGTCGGTCCCGCACCGCAGATGAGTGTCACCGGAAACTCGGTTGAGGTTCCCCGCGCCTATGACGGCCATTATTACCTTCCGGTTCTGGTGAATGGTGAGCTGATTACCTTTCTTGTCGACACCGGTGCCAGCCAGATCGTGTTGAACGCGCAGGATGCCAAACGGGCAGGCATTGATCCCGATCAGCTGAGTTATTTCGGGCGCGCCTTGACTGCAAACGGTGAGGTGCGTACCGCGCCGGTGCGGCTTGAGACCCTGACGATAGGACCCATTACGGATCAGAACGTTTCGGCCTGGGTCAACGAGGGTGAGCTGGATAAATCGCTTTTGGGGATGGAATATCTGCACCGTTTTTCAAGCATTCAGTTTGCGGATGGCAAGCTGATCTTGTCTCGTTAATGCTCCTCACCTCTTGAGAACAAAAGTGGAACATGATAGCTTGCAGGCATGTCTGCTCAGCTTCTTGGCCACAAACCTGCGCGTCAGGTACCGGGGGTAAATCTCCATTCGCAGATCACCCTGCAACCGGGCCGCATGCACGAGGCTTGCGGCCCCGCCCGGCGCAGCTTTGCCATCTGGCTGGCCGGTCAGACACAGGGGCCCGTGCTGTGGATTTCCCCCGCGTGGGAGCCCGCCCAACTGAATCCCGACGGAATGATGGCCTTTGCTGATCCGGCGCGTTTTCTGTTCGTCCATCCCACCCGCGCCGAAGATCTGCTATGGTGTATTGAAGAGGCGCTGCGCAGCGGAGCCATCCCGCTGATCATAGGCGACCTGCCCGGCGCGCCGGGGCTGACACCAGTGCGGCGGATGCATCTGGCCGCAGAACAAGGCGGCACGATGGGCCATGCCCCGCTTGGCCTGCTGCTGACGCCCGGTGATGGCGGCGCACAAGGGGTTGAGACACGCTGGCACATAGCCGCCGCCCATCAGGGGGATGCCAGGCACTGGACCCTGACCCGCCGCCGCGCCCGCGCCCTGCCCCCGGTCAGCTGGCAAGCCACTCAGACCGCTGCCCGCACCGGTCTGCACCTGAAACGCATTGAAACAGAGGACATTCTGACGTGAAGCCGCAAGGATCACGCAAGATGTGACTGGCCAAACTCCGGATCGCACCCTAGCGTCGCCGCATGAGCCATCCGATCCATGACAGCCGCTATTCCTGGATACGCCTTCTGATCACGCTCGCCATCGCAACTGTGGCGAATGTGGGAATGTGGGCTGTAATCGTGGTCATGCCCGCCGTCGAAGCAGAATTCAGCGCCGGTCGCGCCGAAGCCTCGATGCCATATACACTTACGATGATTGGATTTGCGCTGGGCAATATGTGGCTGGGGCAACTGGTGGACCGGCTGGGTGTGACACGCGCCCTGATCGGCGCTGCTGTTTTAAGCGCCTTCAGTTATCTATTGGCAACGCTGGCCCCGAATATAACGCTACTATCCGCGGCGCATCTGCTGGTCGGGCTGGGAACATCGATCGGATTTGGGCCCTTGATCGCCGATATCTCGCACTGGTTCATGAAACGGCGTGGAATCGCCGTCGCACTGGTGGCCAGCGGGAATTACCTGTCTGGGGCAATCTGGCCTACTCTGCTGTCCGGTATTCTGGCACGCGACGGCTGGCAACAGGTCTATCTGACATTGGCGGCTCTGACGTTGCTGGTTGTCATCCCCCTGTCCTTGTTGTTGCGCCGCAAGGTCCCAATCGAAGCGCACAACACAGCCGCGGCCACAGCCCGGATCAACGCACACAGTGTCGGTGTTTCACCACGCGTGTTACAGTACATTCTTGGTCTGGCCGGCATTGGATGTTGCGTAGCGATGTCCATGCCACAGGTCCATATCGTGTCGTATTGCGTCGGGCTGGGATACGGCCCCGCAGTGGGGGCTGAGATGCTATCGCTGATGCTACTGGGCGGCGTCGCCAGCCGTATCGTCTCGGGCCTGTTGGCCGACCGTCTCGGTGGCGTCATGACACTTCTGATCGGCTCTGTATTGCAGTGCATCGCGCTGTTCCTGTTCCTGCCGTATGACGGGATGGTCTCACTTTATGTGATCAGCTTGCTATTCGGTCTGGCGCAGGGTGGCATCGTGCCCAGCTACGCTTTGGTTGTCCGCGAATACATGCCGCCGCAAGAAGCCGGCGCGCGAGTCGGATTCGTCATGATGATGACAATTCTTGGCATGGCGCTTGGTGGCTGGATGTCAGGCTGGATTTACGATGTCACCGGAAGTTACCAACTGGCTTTCGTCAACGGCATTCTTTGGAACGGCTTGAACATTGCCATCGTTCTGATGTTGATCAAAAGATCCCGCCCCAGACGGGACACGGTCATGGCATGACACACCTGACCCGCCGCTTCGTACTTACGGGGATGGCGGCTCTGCCTTTGGCGAATACGGTGCAGGCCGCCTTGAAGCCATACAATTTGTCACCGAACGGCACCCGGGTCGGTTCTACCTTTGACCTCTCCGGCATTCCCCAGACCGGATCAATGCCGATCCGGGACGCGAACGTGGAAATTGACACGCAACGCCTGCAAAACAGCCGGGTCACGGTGGTGCTGGACGTTACCAAGGCCAGAACCCGCTTGCCCTTTGCCCGCATGCCGATGCTCGGCCCCAGTGTATTGGACGCCGAAACCTATCCGACAATTCAGTTCGTATCGACTGACATTCAATTGGGGGCGGATGGGCGCATATCGGATGGTGCCCGCATCACAGGTGAACTGACAGTTCGCGGTATCACGCGCCCGGTCACCTTGGAGGCCAACCTGTACCGCCAGCCTGGTACAGCCGCGAACGACCTGAGCCGCCTGTCCATAGGTTTGACCGGGACTTTGAACCGGCACGATTTCGGTGCCTCGGGTTATCCCGATCTGGTAGGACAACATGTTGGGCTGGACATTCGTGCCGAGATCATTCGAGCAACCTGACTGACAAAAAGCAAAAAACGACTGGATAAAGTCGAATAGTTGCGCGCATTGTCCGGTGACGCCGCCTATCTGAGAAAACCATGCGCACGATCATTTCATTTGCCGCCCTGTTTCTGTCGGTCATTCTGCTTCAGCTTTCAACAGGCGGCGTCGGGCCACTGGATGCCATCTCCGGGATCACGTTAAGCTTTTCGACCGAACAGATCGGTATGCTGGGTTCGGCGCATTTTCTTGGCTTTTTCATAGGTTGCTGGTGGGCGCCGCGACTGATGGGCAGCGTCGGGCATTCCCGCGCATTTGCCGTATGCACAGCGCTGGGCGCGATGGGGTTGATCGGCCACACCCTGACAGACAATCCTTATGTATGGGCGGCGCTGCGCATCGCCTCGGGCACATGTGTGGCAGGCTGTTATACCGTCATCGAAGCCTGGCTGAATGCAAAAGTAACCAATGAGACACGTGGACGAGCCATGGGCACCTATCGCATCGTCGATATGGGTGCCTCGCTGAGTGCTCAGTTGATCATCGCCGTCCTGCCACCCGCCTCGTATGTATCCTACAACCTCTTGGCGATCCTGTGCTGCGCCTCGTTGCTGCCGCTGACGCTGACACGCGCAAGTCAACCGAAGACGCCTGACGCCCCCCGCCTGCGCCCGAAACTGGCGTGGCACAGTTCGCCGTTGGCCGTAGCGGGCGTCATTGTTTCGGCACTCAGCTCAGCATCTTTCCGAATGGTCGGGCCCGTCTACGGTCAGGAAGTCGGGCTGGGAGTGGATCAAATCGCCTTCTTCCTAGCTTCTTTCGTTCTGGGCGGGGCACTGGCGCAGTATCCGATGGGGTGGCTCGCTGACAAGTATGATCGGCGCTGGGTCTTGATCTGGCTTTCGGTCGCGGCGGTACTAAGCTGCGGGGTCACAATGGCGGCAAGCGACACGGGAACTGTCGGTGTCATGCTGGCAGCAGGGCTTTTTGGGTTTACGACATTCCCGATCTTTTCGGTGTCATCCGCACATGCCAACGATTTTGCGACAACCGAGCAGAGGGTCGAGTTGTCTGCCGCCCTGATGTTCTGGTACGCGCTGGGGGCAATTGCGTCACCCTATATCACATCAACACTGATCCAGGATTTTGGACCCAGCGCGCTGTTTGCATTTGTCGCGGTCGGCCACGTATTCCTGATCGGCTTCGGCCTGGCCCGAATGCGGTCGCGTCCAACACCCGCGGAAAGAACCAATTACGTCTACGCACCGCGTACATCCTTTACGGTCGGAAGGTTGCTGAAACGCGCCCGCGAGGAATGAAAAGCGAGCCCGCAGCCCTGCATTGCGGAGAGTCTGCGAATTGGCTGACTACAATCTGACCGGTTTACAACGGCCATCGGCGGCTTGGTCGTCCCATCAGGGGCGCGTCACAAATCAGAGTTATTCCAGTCATCTACGAAACCGGGCTTTTGCTGAGCGGTGACATAGGTTAGACGAACGCGCAGTTAGATATGCGGAAACGGAATATGGCTCGGATTCTCATCACCTCGGCAATCCCATACATCAATGGGATCAAGCACCTCGGCAACCTGATCGGCTCGCAACTGCCTGCCGATTTGTATGCACGCTATCAGCGTGGCCGGGGGAACGAGGTCATGTTCCTGTGTGCCACCGACGAACACGGCACCCCGGCCGAACTGGCCGCTGCTAAAGCTGGAAAGCCTGTGGCCGAGTATTGCGCGGACATGTACGAAATTCAGGCCGACATCGCCAAGCGTTTTGGGATGAGCTTTGATCACTTTGGCCGTTCATCCAGCGAGCAGAACAAAAAGCTGACCCAACATTTCGCCGGGAAACTGGATGAGGCCGGGTTGATCCGTGAAGTCACGGAAAAGCAAATCTATTCCAACGCGGATGGTCGTTTTCTTCCCGACCGCTATATCGAGGGCACCTGCCCCAATTGCGGGTATGAGAACGCACGTGGCGACCAGTGTGAAAACTGCACCAAGCAGTTGGATCCAACCGACCTGATTGAACCGCGCTCGGCCATTTCGGGCTCGACCGATCTGGAAGTGTGTGAGACCAAGCACCTCTATCTGCGCCAATCGGCAATGAAGGATCAGTTGGATGCCTGGATTGACAGCAAAACCGACTGGCCGATCCTGACCACATCCATTGCCAAGAAGTGGCTGCATGATGGCGACGGGTTGCAAGACCGGGGGATCACCCGCGATCTGGACTGGGGTGTTCCGGTCAAGAAAGGCGATCAGGACTGGCCCGGTATGGAAGGCAAGGTCTTCTATGTCTGGTTCGACGCGCCGATTGAATACATCGCCTGTGCCAAGGAATGGGCGGATTCCACTGGGAAACCCGATTCCGAGTGGGAACGCTGGTGGCGCACCGACAAGGGCGCGAACGATGTGCGCTATGTCCAGTTCATGGGCAAGGACAACGTGCCGTTTCACACGCTTTCTTTCCCCGCCACCATTCTCGGGTCGGGCGAGCCGTGGAAAATGGTCGACCACCTGAAATCCTTCAACTATCTAAACTACGACGGC
This sequence comes from Ruegeria sp. YKSF131, assembly GCF_059612645.1. NCBI lineage: Bacteria > Pseudomonadati > Pseudomonadota > Alphaproteobacteria > Rhodobacterales > Roseobacteraceae > Ruegeria > Ruegeria sp. YKSF131. The sequence goes on from NZ_JBXWQZ010000033.1 coordinate 33,891, forward strand.
GGCCAGTTCTCGACCTCGCAGGGTCGTGGCGTTTTCATGGATCAGGCGCTCGAGATTCTTCCAGCTGACTACTGGCGGTGGTGGCTGCTGAGCCATGCACCGGAAAGCAGCGACAGCGAGTTCACGTGGGAGAACTTCCAACAATCCGTGAACAAGGATCTGGCCGATGTTCTGGGCAACTTCGTCAGCCGCATCACTAAGTTCTGCCGCTCGAAATTCGGTGAGGTGGTGCCCGAAGGCGGTGAGTTTGGCGAGCGTGAGAACGCTCTGATCGATGAACTTACCAAACGTGTCCGCGCCTATGAGGCGCATATGGAAGCAATGGACGTCCGCAAATCGGCTCAGGAGCTGCGGGCCATCTGGGTGGCTGGCAATGAATTCCTGCAAGCTGCGGCGCCGTGGTCAACCTTCAAGGAAGACCCCGAACAAGCCGCTGCACAGGTGCGTCTGGGTCTGAACCTGATCCGGTTCTATGCCGTGCTCAGCGCGCCGTTCATCCCTGATGCTGCGGCCAAGATGCTAAGCGCCATGAACACGCTTGATACCAGCTGGCCGGAAGACGTAGCCGCAGCGTTGAACGCGCTACCCGCGGGTCACGACTTTACCGTGCCAGACGTTCTGTTCGCCAAGATCACAGACGAACAGCGCGAAGAATGGCAGGCAAAATTCGCCGGTAAACGCGGCTGACCACCCAGATATTCGGAAGCTCAAACGGGGGCCGTTGGCCCCTGTTTTCGTTCGGCACCTCGGAACGGGCCGACACCTAAACCAGCTTAGTTGCTGAAATTTTTGGCGTCATCGCGAACCACCTCGGGATTCATCGCGCTTGAGAAATCGTGGTAAACAAGCCATCCTGCAAACAAGTTTTGTCGACTCGCGCGATTGTGACCGCCGGGATGGACACCAATTGTTTCTGAAATGCACGAGGCTTTCGCCATGTCCCAAGTTTTCCCTTTTCCAACTCAGGCCCGCAATCCAATTGCCACCGCATTATTGCTGATATCCCTGGGACTGGCCCAACCTGCAACTGCACAGGACGAAGGAGCGGCACCGAAAGTTACGATTGCGGCCGCCTACACCGAAGAAATCACCGACGAGGCTTCCTTCATAGGGCGCGCTCAGGCGATCAATAAGGTCGACATCGTCGCCCGCGTGAACGGTTTTCTCAACAGCCGAAATGTCGAGGATGGGGCAACGGTCAAAGAAGGCGACCTGTTGTTCACCATCGAACCGGACCTTTACGAAGCGACATTGGAGGCCCGAAAAGCTGATCTGAACCGGGCCGAGGCAAATCTTGAGTTGGCCAAGGTTGACCTGGCGCGTAAGGAAGAGCTTTACAAGCGCGACGCGACACCTGAATCCGAACGTGACATCGCGCGGGCAAACGAACTGGTCGCCGAGGCTCAGGTCAAGGCCGCAAATGCAGCGATCCAGCAGGCCGAACTGGACCTCAGCTATACACAGATCCACGCGCCTTTTGATGGGCGTATCGGCAGCATCACCACCAGTGTCGGCGATGTGGTAGGCCCGACCAACCCCCCGCTGGTGAACATTGTCAGCGAGACGCCGATCTATGTGAATTTCTCGCTCAACGAAAAAATCTTCACTTCGGTTCTTCAGACCGTTGGCGCAAATTCCGCCTCTCTTGCTGACAGCCCGCAAAGCCCCAATGTGCATATCACGCTGCCAAATGGAACCAAGTTGGATGAAACGGGCAGGATCGTATTCGTTGACAATCGTATCGACCCGTTGACCGGTGCGATCACAATGCGCGCCCAGTTCGAAAATGCCGACCGTTTGATCCTGGATGGTGCATTCGTGAACGTGCAGATTGAAGCGCTGCAACCAACCCTGCAAGTTCTGGTGCCGCAAGCTGCACTGCAACGCGACCAGCGTGGTGACTTTGTTCTTGTAGTAAACGACAAACAGATGGTGGAGCAGCGATACATCACCACAGGCAATACGGAAGGTACTGCCATCATCGTTACGGAAGGCTTGCGTGAGGGCGAAAGCGTGATTGTCGAGGGCCTGCAACGGGTCCGCCCCGGCGTGGCCGTTGACGCGGTCGTCGCTTCTGAACAGCCGGGAGAATAAACGATGTTCTCAGCCCTGTTCATTAGCCGGCCAAAGCTGGCGTTTGTCATCTCGCTGGTACTGACCATCATGGGTGGCATCGGCTATCTGGTGCTGCCGGTCGCGCAGTTCCCTGACATTACCCCGCCCGTCGTCAACGTATCCACCAAATATACCGGCGCAAATGCGGAAACAGTGGAAAACACTGTTGCCGCACCGATCGAGGCGCAGGTCAACGGTGTGGACGACATGATCTACATGACGTCCAGATCGTCTGACAACGGCTCGTATTCATTGGACGTAACCTTCGAAGTTGGCACCGACCCCGATATCGCCTCGGTCAACGTGCAGAACCGGGTGGCACAGGCAATGTCGTCGTTGCCCGCCGAAGTGACATCTTCGGGCGTTGTTACACAAAAATCGTCGACCAACATGCTGATGCTGGTCACGCTGACCTCGCCCAACGGCACCTATGACAGCGTGTTTCTTTCCAACTATGCCTCGATCAACCTGCGCGATGCGCTGGCGCGTGTGCAGGGCGTGGGTAAGGCTGATGTTCTGACCAACCTTGAATATGCCATGCGGGTCTGGATGGACCCGGACAAGATGGCAGCCCTGTCCATCACACCAGGCGATGTGATCAACGCGATCCGCGAACAGAATATCGAAGTGTCCGCAGGCTCGATTGGTGCACCGCCTGTTCCAGAAGGCCAGACCTTTCAATACACGATCAAGTCCAAAGGGCGACTGACGTCAGCCGAAGAATTTGGCAACATCGTGATCCGTACCGGAGACGCCGGCGCAATTGTCCGCGTAAGGGATATCGCCCGGGTTGAGCTTGGTGCACAGTTTTACTCGGCGTCCGGTTATTTTCAGTCCGTGCCCGCCACCGTGATCGGTATCTATCAGGCCCCCGGCGCAAACGCCCTGGCCGTTTCAGAGCGCGTGCAGGCGGAACTGGAGCGGCTGTCCCGCGCATTCCCGACGGATGTGGAGTATGATGTCCCCTTTAACACGACAGACTTTGTCGAAGCTTCTTTGAATGACGTCGTATCGACACTGATCCTGACCTTTACCCTCGTGATCTCGGTCGTTTTTGTGTTCCTGGGAAGTTGGCGCGCGACGATCATTCCGGCGGTTGCCATCCCGGTCTCACTGATCGGCACGTTTGCTTTCTTGCTGGCCTTCGGCATGTCGTTGAACACGATCTCGCTGTTTGCGCTGGTTTTGGCCATCGGCATCGTGGTCGATGACGCCATTGTCGTGGTCGAAAACGTCGAGCGCATCATCGCTGATGAGGGGCTGCCCCCAGCCGAAGCCACCCGTAAGGCTATGGGGCAGATCACCGGCCCCGTCATCGCGACCACACTGGTTCTGTTGGCGGTGTTCGTACCGGTGACCTTCATGCCGGGTATCTCAGGGCGGCTGTACTCTCAGTTCGCTGTTACGATCTCGACCGCTGTTGTAATCTCATCCATCAACGCGCTGACACTGTCGCCCGCTCTGTGTGGGCTGGTCCTTAAGGCCCGCTCGGGGCCACCCAAGGGGCTGCTTGCGCTGTTCGAAAATCTCATTGGTGGCGTTCGCAATGGCTATGTCGCCATTGTTCGCAAACTGCTTGTCTTTCCGGCTATCGCGCTGGCCATCGTGGTTGGGCTCGGCCTGGGAACAGGGGCAATCATGTCGAACACGTCAGCTGGGTTTATCCCGCTGGAAGACAATGGTTATCTCTTTGTTGACGTGCAACTGCCTGACGCCGCGACGCTGGAACGGACCGAGGCCGTGACAAAGCGCCTTGATGACCAGATACGCGAGATCCCGGGTGTGTCCAGCACCGTTCTGATCAATGGCTTCTCATTGCTGAACGGCACAATCACCAACGGCGCTGCGATCTTCGTGAACCTCGACAACTGGAGCGAACGGCAGGAGGAAGACCTGAGCGCCGAAGCCATTTTGGCTAAGGTGCTGGCCATCGCGAATAATGAGACCGCAGCCTCGACCGTTGCCTTCAACCCGCCACCAATTCAGGGTCTCGGCATGTCGGCCGGGGTCGAGATGGAGGTGCAGCAAACCGGCGGCGGTTCACCGCAGGATTTGGCATCGGCTGTGGGATCGTTTGTCTATTCGGCCAACCAGCGACCCGAGATCGGACAGGCCTATACCACATTCCGTGCCAATGTTCCGCAGCTGTTCGTGGATCTGGACCGTGAGAAAGCCAAGACGCTGGACGTCTCGGTGGCTGAGATTTTCCAGACCATGCAGGCCCAGCTGGGGTCATATTATGTCAACGACTTCAACCTGTTTGGTCGCGTCTATCGCGTAATGATCCAGGCGGAAGGCAGCTATCGCGATAATGTCGATGACATTGCCAGCCTCTATGTGCGTTCACAGAAGGGCGACATGGTGCCACTGGGTACCCTGATTGACGTGGAAAACGTATTGGGGCCGGTTCTGCTGAAACGGCATAACCTGTTTCGGTCGGCAACTGTGACAGCAGTACCGGCACCGGGCCTGTCCAGCGGCGATGCGATCACTGCGATGACAGAGGTTTCTGCTTCGGCCCTGCCGCCGGGATACTCGTTCGAATGGACGGGGACGGCACAACAACAGTTGGCGTCCGGCAGCCTGGTGATCATCATTCTGGGGCTGGCCATCCTATTCGGTTACCTGTTTCTTGTGGGACAGTATGAAAGCTGGACTATGCCGGTCTCGATCCTGCTGTCAGTGGTCGTGGCCCTGTTCGGGGCGGTGGCCGCGGTTGCCATCGTTGGCAGTGACATAAACCTCTATACGCAGATCGGTATGATCATGCTGGTGGGCCTGGCTTCGAAGAACGGCATTCTGATCGTTGAGTTCGCAATGGAACAACGCGCCAAGGGTCTATCGATCAAGGAAGCAGCCGTCGAGGCCGCTCATCAGCGTTTCCGCGCTGTCATGATGACCGCCCTGTCTTTCCTGCTGGGGGTCGTACCGCTGCTGGCTGCCAATGGTGCGGGCGCGGCCAGCCAAAAAGCCATCGGTGTCGCCGTGTTCGGTGGCATGTTGGCCGCGACGCTGGTTGGCGTAATCGTGGTGCCTGTCCTCTACGCCCTGATGCAAAGCATGCGCGAATGGCTGAAAGGCAGCAAAAACGATCCCGGCCCGTCAAAAGAAGCGGCCTGATCCAATCAAAGCCCCGCACATCAGCGGGGCTTTTTCTGGCGTTAGTCTGATCTTCCCCGCCGCCGTTCAGAGATTTCGCGGATCACCACCTTTGCCTCTGGTGTCGGTGCCTGCTCGACCCGGCGATAATCCGATCCATCCCGGTTCCGTGTCAGCAGCCCACAGGAGATCATGGTCCGGCGCAGGGTTGCAGGGTCATCAAAACAGTGTTCGGCATTGAGGAACGCGTTGACGTTACCCTCTTGCAGCACCGCAGCAGCCGGTACCGCAGACCAGAGCCCCCACAAGGACAAAGTCTGCACAGATCTTTTTGACGGCCATTGCCGAAGCCTGCCCTGCTCATCGAACAGGTGCAATGTACGCTCAACCGTACGCATGTCAGCAGCCAGTTGTTTCGGGCGGGCCTCAATCCGCCTGGCAGCGGCACTGGTGGCGCGCATATGTTGCACGTTCTGAAACCCGGCGGAACGGGCGACCATATTCATCAGGGTCAGGTGCGACGGGCTGGAGTCGCCAAGTTGTTGGGACAAGGTGCGCACGAATCCGGTCAGATCATCGGCGTGCAACGGTACAGGAGTTTTGCTCATCACAAATCCATATCGGGCGTTTTTCGCGATCGTTGGTCGCTGACTTGACGAAACAACGCCCGGATGGTTGCGATAGTTTCAAATTCACTGGCAGGTTTAGCACTCTGGGTAAGAGCAGCGACGCCTCGGTGTCTGCCGACCGTAACCAACGGCTAGCACAACACGGATCACCCGCCAAGAGGATAGAAAGATGGATCAGGCCGTGCTGCTGATCCGCCGTTCAGCCATCCAACCGTCGATCCGCGCGATCTGCTCGGCACTCATTCGCAGGCCCAGCTTGTTGCGCCGCCAGACGACATCTTCGGCGGTTCTGGCATATTCCTTGTCGATCAGCCACGCGACTTCCCGCGCGGTCAGTGTTGCGCCAAAATCCTCGCCCAGATCAGACAACTGCTGCGCATCCCCAAGGACATCTGCTGCTTCAGTTCCATAGGCCCTGATTAGGCGTGTAGCCCAGGCGGCACCCAGAAACGGATACGCGGCCAAAAGCTGATCAGTCAGGGCTTCAACAGCGTCAACCGGAAAGTCACCGCCCGGCAGCGCAACACCGGCGGTCCAGGGGCCCGGCATATTCGGAAAGAATTCACCAATCTTCTCCAGAGCACTTTCCGCGAGCCGTCGATAGGTGGTGATCTTGCCGCCAAACACGTTCAATACAGGCGCCCCACCCTGCGCATCGACTTTCAGCGTGTAGTCCCGCGTTGCAGCGGTGGCACTGCTGGCACCGTCGTCATAAAGCGGCCGCACACCGGAATAGGTCCACACAACATCTTCGCGGGTCACAGTGCGCTTGAAATACTTCGATGCGAAAGTGCACAGATACTCCTGCTCGGCCTCAGTACAGACGGGTTTCGTGTCAGGGTCCGGGTGATCCTGATCCGTTGTGCCGATCAGGGTAAAATCCTGCTCGTAAGGAATGGAGAAAATGATGCGGCCGTCTTCGCCCTGAAAAAAATAGCACTTGTCGTGGTCATACAGCCGGGGTGTCACAATATGGCTGCCCCGAACAAGCCGAACACCCTCGCGTGAGTTCACACGGATCTTGGACTGGATGATGTCCCCGACCCAAGGGCCACCTGCATTGATCAGCATTCTGGCCCGGACAAGACGGGTTTCGCCGCCGTCGCGATCGCGAATGAATACCTGCCAAAGGTCGTCCACCCGCTCGGCGGAAATCACTTCGGTTCGCACCATGATCTGCGCACCGCGCGCCTCGGCGTCGCGGGCATTCAGGACCACCAACCGCGAATCTTCGACCCAGCAGTCGGAATATTCATAAGCCGTTTCGAATTTGTCCTGTAGTGGGGCCCCTTCCGGAGCCGATCGCAGGTTCAGCGACGTGGTGCCCGGCAGAATTTTGCGACCACCCAGATTGTCATACATGAACAAACCCAACCGGATCAGCCAGGCCGGACGCCGCCCGCGCATCCACGGCATGACCGTGCTGAGCAGCCGTGAGGTCGGCGTTTCCGAGTCAAACCGCATGTCCTTATGGTATGGCAGCACGAAGCGCATCGGCCAGCTGATATGCGGCATCGCGCGCAACAGGGTTTCACGCTCGATCAGGGCCTCACGGACCAGACGGATTTCGAAATATTCCAGATAGCGCAACCCGCCATGAAACAATTTGGTCGAGGCTGATGACGTCGCTGAAGCCAGATCATTCATCTCTGCCAAAGCAACTGACAGCCCGCGGCCAGCAGCATCCCGTGCGATGCCGCAACCATTGATCCCGCCACCGATGATAAAAAGGTCCGTTATCTGAACGTCCGCTGACTGCATGCCAATGATTCCTTGTCAGGATGGATGATAGGCATTTGCCAGAACATCCTTCGTATGGTCAATGTTTATGTTCGAATTTTTTCGTTTTACAACACTGATCTGAAATTTTCGCATGCCGTTCTTGCAAAACCGGCCAGAAAGAACAAAAACGAAAAGAAACACTTCAAGTCTGGAAACACCCATGTCCCTGTCTTTCCGCCAATCTGACATTCTGGACATTGCCGGGGCCGAAGGCCGCGTCACCGTTGACGGGTTGGCCGAAAGATTTGGTGTCACGGTCCAGACGATCCGGCGCGACCTGACCGAGCTGGCCGAGGCAGGTAAACTGGATCGGGTGCATGGCGGCGCGGTTCTGCGCTCGGGCGTTTCCAACATCGGATATGAAGACCGCCGCGCCCTGAATTCCGACGCCAAAACCCGTATTGCACAGGCTTGCGCCACCGATATCCCCGACGGTGCGTCGATCTTCATGAACATCGGGACCTCAACCGAGGCCGTGGCGCGGCAATTGCTGCACCACAAGAACCTGATGGTTGTGACGAACAACATGAATGTCGCAAACATTCTGATTGAGAACCCGGATTGTGAGGTCGTCATGGCTGGAGGCGTCCTGCGGCGCACAGACGGCGGGTTGATCGGGACCCTGACTGTTTCGACCATTCGGCAATTCAAATTTGATCTTGCCGTGATCGGCTGTTCAGCTTTGGACACTGACGGAGATCTTCTGGACTTCGACTTTCAGGAGGTACAAGTCAGCCAGACCATCATTGCGCAGGCACGCCGAACTTTTCTGGTTGCCGACCATTCAAAGTTTCACCGCTCGGCCCCGGCGCGCATCACTTCCTTGGCTGAAATAGACGCGATCTACACTGATGCGCCGTTACCTGGCGATCTGCACCTGCGCAGTCAGGAATGGCAAACGGACATCGTACTGTGTAACTAGCGGACATTAAGAATAGTCTCAAAATTACCACGTCGCTTGCCAGATGCCACCCGGCCTGACACTATCGTCTGCATAAAGATATGTGCACGGGAGGGGAGCACCGGGCCATGATTGCGCTTTTATTTGCACTACTTACCGCCACGATGGGGCTCAACTATTTCAACATGACGAAGGCAGGCAATGCGCTGTTCTTTGTTACAATTGCCCTGAGTGTCTACTGGTTGAAATTCCACGCCACCAGTCAGCTGACAATTCAGCTTTGAGGGCCTCGTCATGACACCTGAACTGTCACGAACATTTAACGCGATCGGAATGTTGGCCGTCTGTCTCGTTCTGGCGCTGGCGTTTTTTTATCAACTTTTCCTTTACGAACTGCCTTGCCCGCTTTGCCTGTTGCAGCGTGTCGGCTTTGTTGCTGTCGGCGTCGGGCTGGGCTTGAACCTGCTGTATGGCGCGCGACCGCAGCACTATGCCATCATGCTGATTGCAGCTTTGTATGGCGGCAGTGTTTCGATCCGGCAAATCCTGTTGCACATTGTGCCGGGAACCGGCCACTATGGATCGCCCGTTCTTGGGCTGCATTATTACACTTGGGCGGGCATCGCCTTTTTCCTAGTCCTGCTGGGTACGTCGTTCATGCTGCTGTTTGATCGCCAATATGTCTCGGGCGCGACCAGCGAGGTACGATTTGGGGGAAACAAGCTGGCAAAAACCGCCTTCTTTGTCATGCTGGCACTGGCCGTGCTGAACGCCGGTTCAACTCTGCTGGAATGCGGACCGGGCATTTGTGATGACCCGCCCACCGACTACAAGTTGATTGACGAACTGAAAGCGAATGACTGAGGATACCCTAACCTTCCCCTGATGGAGGCACACGCATGGGACTACTGGGCCAGCCGCTGGGCTATTATGACTATCTGACATTGGCCGCGCTGATCCTGCTGCTTGCAGCAGTTATGGCGCTGTTCCTTTTCATTATGGGCCTTCCGGGGCGGATCGCGATCAAACGCAATCATCCCCACGCCGAAGCTGTAAAGATCATGGGATGGATGGGGTTCTTGGCTGTCGTGCCCTGGGTACACGCCTTCATGTGGGCTTTTCACGATGGCGTCACGGTCGATATTCGCCGCGGCCCGGACGAGGAAAAAGATGCCATTCGCGATGAAATCAAACGCTTGGGCGGCAAGGTCAAACCCGAATACCAGAATCGTCTGGACACAGACGACACACAACCCAGTTAAGACCGAAGGACCCTAATACCTATGTTCGTCGCCCTCGGCATCACTCTGTTCTACATCATTTTCGTCTGGCTCATTTTCTTCAAGCTGGAATGGCTGAAGTTTAACATTGCCTGGGGCATTGTTTCGTTCTGGGTGGGCGCACATCTGCTGCTGATCTTCCTTGTGGCGTTGCGCTTCTTTCAGCCGTTTTCGGCAGACAGCCACGTGGTGCGTTCGACCATACAGATCATCCCAAAGCTGACACAGCCGACGATCCTGTCCGAGGTTCTTGTTGAACCGAACACACCGGTCACAAAGGGCGATCCGCTTTATCGGTTCGACGATACGGTGTTTTCGCTGGCGGTCGATAATGCACAGGCCCAGTTGGTGGCGGCAGCGCAGAATGCCAAAATCCTTGAACAGGATGTTATCGCGTCGACCGAAGCTGTCGAACGGGCCAATGCACAACTGGCTTATGCGCAAACCCAACAGGCGCGGTATGAGAACCTTGTTCCCGCCGGAGGTGCCCGTCAGGACGACCTCGACCGTTGGAACGAACAGGTGACGGAAGATCAGGCCGCCGTTAAACAGGCCGAGGCGAACCTGGCCAAGGCTCAGCTGGCGCTGGAATCGCAGATTGACGGCGTGAACACCGGCATCCTTCAGGCGCAGGCGCAATTGGCCGAAGCCGAATATTTTCTGGAAAACACAACAATCTATGCGCCTGAAAATGGCATGATCGTCTCACAGCAGGCTCGCCCCGGATTGGTAGTCGGTGACGTCCGATTGGGTGCGATTGCCAGCTTTGTGACTGATGAAAGCCCTTATATCCTTGCCACGTTCCGCCAGCAGAACCTGAAATTTGTCGAGCCGGGGCAAGAGGTCGAAGTTGCACTTGATCTTTATCCCGGTGAAATCCTGACGGGCAAGGTCGAAGCGATCTGGTGGGCCACCCGGCAGGGGCAACTCATCCCGTCGGGCCGCCTGCCCGGTTTCGAGCTGCCCAAACTGCCCGGTCGGATTGCGGTCCAGATCACCGTCGATGTTCCGGAAGACCACATTTTCCCAGCAGGTGGTCATGCCGCAGTGGCGATCTATACAGGCCAAGGCAAAAGTTTTGAGTTTCTGAGGCGTATCAACATCCGTCTCTATTCCTTCGCCAACTTCATCCGACCTCTGGATATCTGAGGATGCGCGCCATGACACTCCGCAGGTTGTTGGGAACCGCCATTTGTGCCGCCACTCTCGCGGCCTGCACACCCGTTGGGCCGGATTTCGTGCGCCCCAACTCACCGGTCGTGAAACAGTGGATTGAGGTCAACAACCCCAGCGCCGGTCAAAGCGGGCTGACGTCGCGCAGTGCGCCTGTCGTGAAATGGTGGCAAACATTCAATGATCCTACCCTCAACAAACTGATTGCCGAGGCCTACGCCCAGAACCTGACACTTCAGGTCGCTGGCGCGCGGGTTTTGCAGGCCCGTGCACAACTGGGTATCGCCTTTGGCGAGCTTTACCCGCAGTCGCAGGCCATTGGCGGCTCGCTTGAACGGCGCCAGATCAGCGACAATCTGGGGCCGATTTCGGATGTCAATCGCGTCATCCCGCTGGATACCGAATTCTCGACCTCGCAAGTCGGCTTCGATGCCCAGTGGGAGTTGGACGTCTGGGGCGCGCAGCGGCGCGGCGTTCAGGCCGCGCGATCCAATCTGGCCCTGCAAGTGGCGAATTACGACGACGCGTTGGTGACGCTGACCGGGGATGTCGCCGCGCTTTACGTCAATATCCGGGCGTTGCAAGAGACGCTGGCAATTGCGCGTGAGAACATCAAATTGCAGCAGGATTCGGCAGACCTGACTCAGCTGCGGTTTAACAATGGCGTCACCACGGAACTGGACGTGCAGGAATCCACCGCCCTGCTGAACAACACTAAGGCGCTGGTACCCGAACTGGAAAGCGACTTGCAACAGACCAAGAACGCGCTTGCGGTGTTGTTGGGCACGACACCTTCACGCATGACCGGTCTGTTGGGCAATTCCGGCCACATTCCATCGGCCCGAGCAAATGTGGCAGTGGGCGTTCCCGCTGAATTGCTACGCCGCCGCCCGGATGTGCGCGCGGCTGAACTGGCGGCAGCCACGCAATCGGCACAAGTGGGCATCGCGATGGCGGACCTGTATCCCCAATTCATCCTGTCTGGCGCGATCGGGCTGCAGGCATCCGGCGGGCGCGATCTGTTCAGCGGTGGCAGCACAACCGGTCTGGCCAGTGCCGGTGTGGTCTGGAATGTGCTGAACTATGGCCGCATCAAGAACAATGTTCGCGCGCAGGACGCCGCTTATCAGGCGCTGATTGCGAATTATCAGAACACTGTGCTGACCGCTTATTCCGAAGTTGAAAGTGCCATGGTCGCTTATGCGCAGGCACGTAAGCAGGTCGGGTTCTATCAACAAAGTGTCGAGGCCTCACGCAAAGCTGCCGAAATCGCCGTCAGCCAGTATACAGACGGCATTGCCGATTATTCGCGCGTGCTGAACACCCAGACCGCGCTATTGCGGTCGCAGGCCAATCTGATCGAGGCACGGCAGCAGGTATCCAGCAATCTGGTGGCGGTTTACAAGGGCCTGGGCGGCGGATGGCAGATCCGGCAAAACCAGGAATTCCTGCCCGAAACCGTTCTGGCCGAGATGGCCTATCGCACGGACTGGGGCGATCTGCTGCAGAAAACCCCAACCCGCGCAAGCCTGAATTAAGTGCTACTTGGTTAACCCGCGCAATCCGCCCGAGATCAGGATATTGACCTCATACAGAATGCGGGGCGCGGCCAGCCCGCCGGGGCTGGCCAGATAATTCGGGCTCCATTCCGGATCGAACTTCTGCTTGAACGCGCGCAGGCCTTCAAAATGGTAGAATTGCTCGCCATGTTCGTAAACGAACCCACCGATGCGGTTCCAAAGCGAAGCAAGCTGACGGTTTTCGATCCCTGAAAAC
>NZ_JBXWQZ010000034.1:0-45307 GCF_059612645.1 Ruegeria sp. YKSF131
GTCGAAACACTGCCCCCTGCTGTCAACCGGGCTGTCCGTGGCGGCGGCGCGGCACAGCATTGGATCGATCGCCTTTCAGGATCTGCTGAAGAAATTCTGAGTTTTGAAGATGGAGCGCCTGCGCTAATGGCAAGGGACGGGTTCTGGTATCTTGCCGGCTTCCCAAACGAAGCATTATGGGATCGCGTCATCGGCTTGGCTGCGGAAGAAAGCGGTTTGGGCCTGAAACCGATGCCGCCAGGACTTCGACTGCGTGAGACAGCCGACCACATGTTCCTGATCAACTATAACGCTGAACCGGTGGTCTGGAACGGATCGACCATCGGCGGCTGTGACGTGAAGATCCTGAAGCGCAATCTGCCCGGACAGACTTGAATCCTATCCGGGCAGATGCGTTGGTTGCCGCTTGGCACAGCGATTAGTCGCTTTTTAGGCTGTTGGGGTCAAACACCCCTCCGAAACCGCCGTTGTTGGATGGCTCACCCTCGGTTTGAGAAGCACCTTCGTTGCTTTCATTCTCGCTGCCATCCAGCGAGTTCGGAGCGAAGACATTACCAAAACCGCTGTTATTTGACGGCTTTGGCGCGGTTTGGGCATCACCCTGCCCGGCTTTTTCCGCTTCTTGCTGTTTGCGGCGCTCCTCACGCTGCTGACGCAGTTCCTGAATGCGTTGTTCCGCTTCCAAATGCTTTTGCTCGCGAACGTCGGCAATGCACTGCGCCGGACTGTAGGTCGCCGCTGTGCCTATAACGGTGATCGTTACAACCGCAAATGCGACCAGCAACACGGCGGCCATATTACCGGCAAAGAAACTCGGCAGCTTGATCTTGCCAGCCAGTTCCTCGACCGTTGCGTTTTTACGCGCCGCGGCTACCAGTTCCTGACGTTTCAGCTTGGCTTCGTTCAGCAGAGCGAAGAAAACCGTCAGCGCAACGATGATAAACGCCAGCGCCGAGATCGCGGGCGTGATGCCGTAGCGAACCTTCTGAGCCAGCTCAATCGTCAGCGTCGGGTATTCGCCAAAAGTGAAAGTGGTGGTGTTGTAGTTCTCGAAAGAAGCGAGGAATGCCAAAACCGCCGCCGAGGCAATCGCCGGGCGCATGAACGGCAGCAGGATTTTGCGGAAAGCCTGAGCGTGGCTGGCCCCAAGGTCCAGTGCCGCCTCAGTCAGGGCGACATCATAACGCTGCAACCGCGCCACCAGCACCAGCATACAGTAACTGGCAATAAAGGTGGACTGGCCGATCACTGTCAGGAAGATGCCGTTTGACAGGAAACTGTCGGCCCCCAGCCCCAGCATCCGGTTGATCCGGTCCCAGAAGACCAGCGTCGAGATACCAAGAACCACACCGGGGATCAGGATCGGTGCGATAATGACCGTATAGTAGGTCGCGCGAAGCTTCGGCCAGATCTGGGTCAGCATCAGCGCGCCTGCCAAACCCATCGCCACGGACAGGATGACCGTGCCGATTCCGATGATCAGCGAGTTCTTGATCCCGTTCAGGATACGCTGATCCTGAAACAGCTCGCCAAACCATTGGAATGTCAGACATTCCCATGGGCTCATTCGGGGGAACCCGGACGAGTTGAACGCGGTGACGGACATGATCACCAGCGGGCCCAGCAGATACAGGAAGAAGATCGCCAGATAGACCCAGATGCTTATGCGGAGGAAGGAATTGTTCATTTCCCTATATCCCCCATGTTCACTTTGAACAGGCGCATCATGGCCAGCACGAACAGAATACAAGTGACCAGCAGAACGATTGCGTAGGCGGCGCCCTGTGGCCAGTCGTTGTTGTCATTGAACTGCTGATAGATCAGTTGGGTGAACCACAGACTGGACGGCCCGCCCAGAATTTGCGGCGCAGCCAACGCACCGGCGGACAACATGAAGACCATAGTACAGCCCGAACTGATCCCCGGCTTGGCATAAGGAATGACCACTCGCCAATGTATCCGCCACCAAGGCGCCCCAAGGTCGCGTGCTGCTTCGATCTGGTTTTTGTCCAGACTTTCAATCACGTTATACATCGGGAAAATCATCAGCAGGATATAGGCGTATCCCAGACCCGCATAGAGCGCGATGTCATTGCGAATGAAGTCGAACGGTGTATCCCAGATGCCCAGACCCGTGAACAACGTGTTCAACACACCTGTTTCCCCAAAGATGATGCGCAGCGCAAAGGCGCGCAGGATCTCGTTGATCCAGTAAGGGATGATTAGCATGATCGCGAAGATACGAATATGGCTGCCCTCGGCCTGACCCAGGTAATAGGAAATCGGATAGCAGATGATCAGGTTGAAAACCGTCACAAAAACCGCGGCCACAAGAGTTCGGAAAAACACCCTCAGATCAACAGTGTTGTAGTCCTGACTGCCGCCTTCGGGGCCGTAGACCAGATATTTGTAGTTCTCGAGCGTATATATGTCTTTGGGTCCGCCAATCTCTGGCGGTGGCAGATTCGGACGGAACGAGAAGTCCAACATCGACAGCTGCGGAAGGATGATCAGGCCGATGGTCCAGAACAGAACCAGACCCAGGATCGCCACTCCCATGCCGGTGCCGTTGCGATTGAAGAAGTCTTTCAGAAACTGGGGCATGAGTTAATCCCCTTATTCTGCAGCCAGTTCACCCGCAGGAACGATGACGGCGTTATGCGTCTTGTATTCCAACGTGATGTTCTGTCCGGTGTGGTCCTCGAAGGATTGTCCATGGTTCGGGATCGACACTTTGATCTCTTTTCCACCTTCACCTTCGGTAAAGATGTTGAAGACGTTGCCTTCAAATTCTTCGTGGTTGACCCGCGCGGTAACAAAATGGTCACCCGAAGCCCCCTCGGGCGCAATGGCGAAGGCTTCGGGGCGAATGAACAACATTGCACTATCGCCTTCTTTCATTTTGCCTTGATTGGCGGTCGATATCCGTGCAACCAGATCGCCCGAGCGGTTGGTCGAGATCAGCGCCTCGTTGCCCATGACCTGTTTGATCTTGCCACGGAATACATTGTTTTCGCCGACAAATGAGGCCGCGAAAGCCGTGTTAGGATCATTGTAGATGGTTTTCCCATCGGCAATCTGGTCAATCACACCTGCACGCATGACGGCGATATTATCTGACATGGTCAGCGCCTCGCCCTGGTCATGGGTAATGTAGATAAAAGTAATGCCCACACGCTGTTGTATCTCTCGCAGTTCCGTTCGCATGTGCTGGCGCAGTTTGAGGTCAAGTGCTGACAGAGGCTCATCAAGAAGCAATACATCCGGCTCGGCGCAAAGGGCACGAGCGATGGCCACTCGCTGACGTTGGCCACCAGACAATTCGCTGGGAAGTTTGTCGCCTTGCTCCGGGAGCGCGATCATGTCCAAAAGCTCGTCAGCGCGCTTGCGGCGCTCGGCAGCACTGGCGCCTTTGATTTCCATCGAGAACGTGATGTTTTCCCAAACCTTCATCAAGGGAAACAACGCTAGGTTCTGAAAGATCAGAGCTGTGGGGCGTTTGTTGGGCCCAATCCCGCGCATGTTTTTGCCGCCGATCAGAACATTGCCTTCGCTGGGCTCGAGAAAGCCGGAAACAGCCCTTAAGATCGTTGTTTTGCCGCAACCCGAGGGTCCGAGGAATGAAAAGAAATCTCCCCCGTTAATTGTGACGTTTGCATCGCGCACGGCGACGAAGTCACCGAAACGGATCCACAGGTTTTCCAGATCGACTCCGACCCCTGCACTCATTTTTGGTATCTCCCTGAGGTGTGCACTGTCACCACACCACATAGCTTTCCGTTACGCCGGAGCGGCGCACAGATTGTGGCCCCTCGCAGAACGCGAGGGGCATGGTTTCAGATCGCTTATGCGCTCTTGAACTTGTTGACGAACTCGGTCCGCGTTTCAGCATACCATGGGGCTTCGGCCGGCCACGGATTGAGGTTGGCCAGCGAGTCGCCCGGATAGGCCTCGGCAAAGTTCTTCTTGTAGGTGTCGCCTGAATACTGATCCGCCCCCAGAACAGGAGAGTTGTACCCATGGCTGTCGATGGCAACACCGGCAGGTTTGGCCTGATAGGCGAAGTCGATGAAGGCATAGATCTGGTCGATATTCGCCGCGCCAGACGGAATCGACATTCCGTCAACCCATGCCATCGCCCCTTCGATGGGCGCTTGATAGTGCACTGGTTCACCAGCCGATTTCAGTGCCAGTGGCGGGCCGTCCCAGGTCTGACCGACAACAACACCTTCATTCAGAAGACCGTTCTTCTGTGTATCGGCATCGTTCCAGATCAGCTTGATGCGATTCTTACGTGCAATGCACCAGTCAGTGATCTGACCCCAGACCTTGCGCATGGTTTCTTCGTCACCATAAGCGGCCCAGACCGAACCCGGCTCCATCTCGCCGGAACGCTCCATGTAAAGACCAGCGCCAAGCATCATCGAATGCGCGCGGCCCATGGTTTTGCCTGCGTTTTCTTCCGACCAAACATCGCCATAGGATGGGGCGTCCCCAGCCGGCAGCCACAAGTCGGTGCGGTATGCAATGCCTTCGGTGCCCCAGATATGCGGCAACCAGTGAACCCCGGCGCCGCCAAAGTTCCAAGCATCCGTACCGATTTTGGCCATGGCAGGGTTCACCAGGTCGACCGGAACCTTGTTCATGTCAAAGGGCTGCAACAACTCCAGCGGCTCCCACTGCAACGAGCGGTTGTTGGTTGGCGAGACGATGTCAAAGCCCTGACCTTTGGTCGCCTTCATCTTGTTGATGATTTCTTCGTTTGAGCCGATCCCGGTGTAGTTCACCTTGATGCCAGTAAGGGTCTCAAACTCTTCGATAAAGCTGGGCGGCAGATAATCCGACCACATCAGTATGTTGATTTCACCCGACGAAGCCAGTGCGCTCTTGCTGTAAAGAGGCGCGGCAAGTGCTGCGGCACCCGCTCCTTTCAAAACAGTGCGTCTGGAAAGTGATGACTTGGTAACCATAGTGTTCTCCCGTTGTTGGACTCGTTTTTTGTTTTCTATTCATAGGACTTTCTGCGCCCATCCGTCAGTCCAAAAGTGACAGTTTGCGAAAATCTTATGTCCAGTTTCGCGATTTGACACGTCTAAGCTGATTTATGAGGCGCTGCATTCTCCTGCCAAACGGTGATGTCCCTTGGTTTGACCGGATCTGAACCAAGCAGAATTTGACGTGCACGACCAGCAGGCAAAGGCTTTGAAACGTCACTGAAGTTGAACGCGTAGTAGGTCGAGCCGCGTTGGGTTATGCGCATATCGGGGTCGCAAGGCGTTGCATTTATCCCAGCCCAGTTCAGTACCTCCCCGACAATCGCCTGCAAAAGCTCATTTCGCGGAACCATTGCCAGATAGGTCGTGCGGTCAGAACGGATGACCGCCGGACTGGCATCGCAATAAGCGCTCTTGAAGCGGGCTAAAACGCGCTCTTTGGTCTCGACAATTTCACGCCAACCCGTGAATTCAAATTGCTGCCCATCGGGAAGAACCACAGCCTCATGCGCAAGTGAAGGAAGTGATTCGACGCGCGTGACACGGATACCTGTTAACTTTGCCAGTTCGCCTGGAGCCAGATTGGACGGGGTGTTCATCCCGGATGTCTTGCTGCCGGAACGAGCACCTATCAGAATCTTGGCCCCCGAAGCGTCAAGCTTGTCTGCAAGGTCAGCGGTCACGATCATGCTTTGAGGTAATATGATGAGGGCGTAGCCGCTCAGTTCATCTTCAGGGCCAACAAAATCAAGATCGACCCCAAAACCACGAATTGCAGTGTACCACTCGCGAAAAATCTGGGCATTGGGGAAATCGTTGTCATGTGGCAGGATGTCCGCCGCCCAGATAGAGGTATAATCCAGTAGCATTGCAACCCGTGATTTTGCCCGTCTCTCGGGCGGCAAAATGGCGCGATCCTTCACGATCTCAGCCAATTCAACAGCGGCTTGATCCGGGCTGCCATCTGACCGCAAAATCGCAGTATGGTATTGCTCTTGCGCAGATTTTGCCTGTCGCCAGCGAAAAAACATCACGGCTTGCGCGCCATGTGCATAGGCCGCCCAGGTCCAAAGCCGAACCATCCCCTCTGCCGGCGACGGATTCTTGTCAGCCCAATCCACCGGGCCCGGCTGCTGTTCCAGCACCCACATCCGACCGCGCCCCTGACTGCGATACAAATCACAATGAAAGCCCTGATAATCCGGTGCGCCGGTGCGCAGATAGCGGCGCTTTTCCTCATCTGAAAGGGTAGAGCCCAATAAGTTCCCTAGCGGGTAGCTGTCGAACCCGACAATATCCAGATCAGCCGCTACGGCGTGGTGATCGAATTCGAAACTACCTGCCATGAAGTTATGGGTAATATCCCGGCCCGGCGCATATTTGCGCAGAACATCCACCTGCGTTTTGTTGAACAGACGAACTCGATCGGAAGAATAGCGCGCGAATTCCAGAGCATGGGCTGGATTGGGCGTGGCGACCAGCCCGTTGGGCAGTTCGATCTGACCAAACTGAGAGTAGAGCGACCCCCAGAAAACGGTTCCCCACGCGTCATTCAACGCATCGATTGCCCCGTATCGTTCCTCCAACCAGTTCTGAAAACCTGTTCGCGCGGCATCGGAATAGCTGAGAACTGTATCGTGGTCGTTGTACTCATTGTCGATCTGCCACGCTTGGACATACAAATTCTGACCATATCTGCGGGCATATTCAGTTGCGATCCTTTGCGCCTCGGCCAGATAAACCTCACTGGAAAAACAATAATGCCTGCGCGAACCGTACCCTCTGACCCGACCATCCGGCCCAACGGGCAGGATTTCGGGATACTCATCGATCAACCATTTGGGGGGGGCGGCTGTTGGGGTGGACATCATGACCCGCAGACCAGCCTGACCCAGTATCTCGATCACTTCATCCAGCCAGTCCCAGTGGAACTGACCGCGCGCGGGTTCGATCAGACCCCAGGTGAATTCAGCAATCCGCACCCAATCCAACCCCATGTCTGCCATTT
This sequence comes from Ruegeria sp. YKSF131, assembly GCF_059612645.1. Taxonomy (NCBI): domain Bacteria; kingdom Pseudomonadati; phylum Pseudomonadota; class Alphaproteobacteria; order Rhodobacterales; family Roseobacteraceae; genus Ruegeria; species Ruegeria sp. YKSF131. Next base: position 7,003 of record NZ_JBXWQZ010000034.1, read on the forward strand.
GGGCGGCATCGTCTCGCCATTGCGAAGGGTCCCACTGTTCGGGGTAGTAACAAACCCCAAGTTCCAGCGCGCTCATCGTGTGTCCTTTGCTGTGCGTCGTTCGATCCACTTCAGGAAACTGGCACAGCCGAGTGTGAGAACGACATACAGGATTGCCGCCGTATTGAAGGGTGCAAAGGGCAGAAAGCTAGCCGCCTGAAATTCTCGCATCCTCTGGGTCATGTCGCGGACGGACAGGATAGACAGCAATGACGTGTCCTTGATCATCGCGATAAACTCATTGCCAAGCGGTGGAGTGACAATCCGCAGGGCCTGCGGCAGAACGATAAGCCGCGCCGTATGCCAGCGCGACAAACCCAGAGAGCTGCCCGCCTCCAATTGGCCTTTCGGTATCGCCTCGATCCCGGATCGGAAAATTTCGGCCATATAGGCGGAATAACCAACTGAGATCGCGATGATCCCGCGGGTCATATTGGTCATGTCGATACCGCCGCCGGTGGCGTCTTTGACTGCGCCCGCCAGTGGCAGTCCGATATAAAGAATGATCACCAGCATCGGAATGCCGCGTATCGTATCCACGAAAAACTCGGCCCCGACCGCCAGAGGATGCAGCTTATGCTGAGCCCCGCCAATGGTCAGTGTCAGCAACAAAAACCCGAACACGGCAAATGCCAGGGCCGGATTGCGGTATTTGTCGGGTAGAAATCTTGTTTGCCACAGGACCGGATAACCTTGTGTATGGGCATCGGCCGGGACAAAAGCGCCCGAGACACTGTCGACCGTTTCGATCTGTTCAAGCGCGGCAGTGGCATCGGTTGCGCTGCGGATGCGATATTGCTGACCGTCGGCCCCTTCGAACTCACCAAACCGGATAACGTCAGCCTGCGCCTGCGGCGTGCCGCGCACAACCGCGATACGCCCTTCGGTGCTGCCCACCAGAACAAAGCTGACCTGCGGCTGCATGAAGAAAAAGGCTGAGGCTGCAAGCAATGCCAAACTGATCGAACCATAGACGACCGTCGTACGCGCCTTTGGTTTAAACGATTGCAACCCGACCCAGACCAAACCAAGAATGGCCGCGAAGATATAGGCAAATATGGCCGCGCGGAATGTAATGGCCACCCCGGTCGCGAACTGCCAATGAGCCATGAACATGAGATAAAACAGAACCGCGCCTGTGAGACACTCCAACCCCAACAAGACGCGCCCGCGCCAGGGCGGTTGCAAACGTGCCGAAATTAGGCATAGTGCGACGACAGCCGCGTAAACCGCCAGGAAAACTTGTAATCCCGTCTGAACCTTGGCGATCACGCCCGGAAACAGTACCCAGGTCTGACTGGATCGATCGATAAGGGGTGATGTGTTTTCGCTGAGCGCATGGAAGAAGACCGACTCGGCAAATGGCATCAGAAGCAGCGGAGAAACAAAGCTGATGACCAAAAGCGCCGCAGAAGCTGGGAACGCGGCAAGCGCGCAGAATCGCAACCAGCCGGGGGAGTTTTGTGAAAACCGCACGTAGCGTGCGCAAAGATATCCAAGGATCGCAACGGTCGCAATCAGCAGAAATCCAACAAAGATGGGCCCCGCGTCGGTGCCGATCCCCAGAATTGCGACCAGAGACCGCAAGTATTTTGAGGATGTGGCGAACAGGTAGATAATAAAGGGCGCTGCTGCGAGCAACACCAGGTTACTCGGGCGGATCGTGCTGAGGCGCAACATGGAACTTCTCCGCTAAGACAAGGCCCGGCAGCGCTGGCCGCCGGACCGGAAGGGCGCTAATGGATCAATTGGTGCCCCAGTATTTGGCTGTCAGTTCGTCCAGCGTTCCATCCTCCTGAATGGCTTTCAGACCGGCGTTAATCGCATCCACCGTCGGATCGCCTTCTTGAAACACGATACCCAATGGATCGGATTGCAAGCCTGTGATGCCAACAGTCAACTCGCCCGCAAATTCCTGTTCATAGGCCGCTGCCGATGTGCCATCGATGATCACGCCCTGCACGTCCGCGTTCTGAAGCGCCAGAATGGCGGCCGAGAAGTTGTCGTAAAGGCTGACATTCTCGCGCCCAACAAGCTCTTCCGCCAATTGGGCGTTGGTCGTCGCAGTTTGCGCGGCCAGTTTCTGGCCACCGGCTTTGAAATCCTCAAGTGTCATGTCAGCATTATCGACCTGCAACAGAATGGCCTGGCTGACAACGATGTAAGGCTCGGAAAAGTCCATGGTTTCTTCGCGTTCCGGTGTGATCGACACGCCCGAGATAACCAGATCGAACTCACCCTGCTGAAGGGCCGCAAAGATACCATCCCAGGCGGTGTTTACGAAATTGGGGACGCAATTGACCTTCGCGCAGATTGCATTCATCACATCGACGTCAAAGCCCACGATCTCACCGGTTGTTTCATCCACGGTTTCCATCGGTGGGTATGTCGCATCGGTTCCGATTTTCAGAACACGACCTTCCAGGTCGGCAGCAAAGGCCGCTGGAGCCATCAGTGTTGTGAGTGTTGCAGCGGCAAGTAGGTTTTTAAACATTTTCAGGTACTCCTTTGTTGGATCAGGTGGTTTGCGCCGCATCGGGCGCCGGGGTGTCAGGTTGCCGCTCGATCAATGAGGCCCTGATCTTTTTCTGAATCTCGGACGGATCGACCCCGTCCAAAGCTTTCAACATGAACTCACCCAGCAGACGGCTTGTTTCAGCAATCGGCAAGTAATAAGTGCTGGGTGGCGGTACAAAATACTGGCTGAGCTTCAAGTCGTCGTTCGAGATGACCACAACGTCCCTTCCAACCTGCACTCCGGCTTTATCGGCAGCTGACAGCGCCCCAAGGGTTATGGCCTCATTAGCGCAGATGATGGCGCTCGGCGGTTTCGGCAACTCCATAAGCGTAGCAAATTTCTGCTGACCGGATTCCGCGGTGGTCGGGCCGGTGGGAACCAGTGTCGGGTCGAACTCCACACCGCATTCTGACAGCGCATCAGCATAACCCCTGCGGCGTTGCTGCGCATAGATCAGGTCATCCGGCGGGTTTATCAAAGCGATGCGGCGATGCCCCAGCCCAAGCAGCCTGGCGGTGGCATCATAAGCCGCTGCCTGACTGTCGAGATCCACATAAGGATGCGGTTGGGGGCTGTCGCTCATGCCGTATGTGACAAAAGGAAAGCCCTGCCCCTGCAGATACGCGACGCGTTCATCATGAACACGCGTGCCGGAAAAGATCACGCCATCAGCCTGCCCTTCCTGCACGATGGACTTCAACGTCTGCACCGCAGCCTCGCCATCACATGTGCTGAATACGCTCAACTGATAGCGCGTTCCTATTAGCGCATTGGATATTCCGGCCAGAATACGCGTAAACTCTACACCTTCCCACTCTTCCGCAGCATCGTTCGAAACACTGACCATGACCCCGATTCTATAGGATTTATTGGTGCGTAGCTTCAGGCCATCCAGATTCACCCGGTATCCCAGATCCGACGCAACTTTTTGAATCTCTTCCCGGGTTTCCCGTTTCACCGATACGGAATCCCGCAAAGCATTCGAGACTGTGCCAACGGAATACCCAGTACTTCTGGCAATCGATTTGATCGTCGCCCGCGCCATCACCCAAACCCTGCCAATTGTTCCGTCAAAAATGACCGACCCGTTTGCAGGGTGCGCACGTGATCATCGGTTTCGTCATGTTCGACAAACAGGTCCGTGCAGTTGGTCGAGGCAAGTGCACGCAGGGTTGCGTTCCAGTCAACTACGCCTTCGCCCAAATCGCGCCAGCGCGCGTCACCTGTTCCGCCTGCTGGGTCGATATCCTTTGCATGCACGGACAGGATTCGATTGGCGTGGCGGCGGATCGCGTCCGCCGGATCCAGACCAGCCGCAACCAGCCAACCGATATCTGGTTGCCAAAAGACATCTCCGCCGGCAAGGATCAGGTCAAGAGGTGTGTCACCAGCCTCACCGATAAGATCAAAATCATGATTGTGATACGCTAGGCTGATATCATGATCTGTCAGCTGATTTGCCCATTTGGACAACTGGCCCGACACCGCCCTCCATCCCTCGGCAGTGTCGGGCCGCACCTGGGGCGCCAGCCAAGGCATGACAGCCACCCGGCATTCCATTAGGTTTAATACTTCGACGATATCCGTAAAACGCCCTTCGAACTCTTCCCAATCAAAATGTGCAGACCGAACATTAAGGCCTGACCCGTAAATAGTTCCCGCCATCTGAGCTGGGGTCAGGCCGTGCAAGCCAGTGGTTTCGACATCTGAAAAACCGCAGGCCGCAACCAATTGCAGCTGATCTGCAAGATCACCGCATTGCCGCACTGTGTAGAGTTGGGCAGAAACTCGCATCCCTCACCTTTGAAACGTTTCAAATATGGTGAATTACGAGCTGTATCCTTGTCAAGCGCCGTATTGATTCGATCCGTACGCCAGCTTTGAATAAGGCTCCGAGCCTTTGCCTAAAACCCAGATGGGGTGGGAAATCGAGCCATTTTCCGCAACCGATTTCTGATCCGAACAATGAAGGGCTATACGAGCGAGCCACCAATCTGTATCACCAAAAACGGTATGGCGCGCGCAGAGGGTCTTCAGAATGATAATCGCATGGATTATCTCGACCGACACCTGGCTGCCGTAAGGGACGCTTTTGCACAAAATGTTCCGGTAAAGGGCTGTTTTGTTTGGTCACTACTGCGACAAATGCGAATGGGCCTTCGAATGTGGAAAAAGGGTTGGACTGGTGAACGTGAATTTTGAAACGCTTGAGAGAACACCCAAAGCGTCTTTCATGGCGCTAAAGTCTGCCCATTCCGGGGGTCAGAACGTCTCTCAGCCGTTAGCGCAACCATTCGGTGCGGTGCATGAGCATTGGAATCTGGTTGCTGACATAGGGGGCACCAACACGCGGCTGGGCGTGGTTACGAACGGAGAGCTGACAGCCCTGCGCAAGCGCCCAACGGGGACACTGGAAGATCTGCTGGAAGCGTTTCACGCGCTTCGGGATGAAATCGGAACAAATCCACAGGCGGTCGTGGCGGCGGGTGCAGGCCCTGTCCGGAATGGCACGATTCGGCTGACAAATGCCAATCTGGACCTGTCCGAGGCCGAATTGGCAAAAGCCACCGGCGCCAGTCATACGTTTGTAATCAATGATTTCACCGCTGCCGCGTGGTCGGTGGCAGAAGTAACCCAGAAAGATGTTGCCGTCTTGCAAGGTCACGCGACACCGCCCGCAGGCACGCGATTGGTGGTGGGTCCTGGCACCGGGCTTGGCGTGGGAGCGTTGCTGTTTTCCGAGGGCCACTATCACACAGTCTCCGGAGAAGGTGGTCATGTGGGTCTGTATCCGCGTCACCGCGACGAAGTTGACATCTTTGAAGCAGCCCGCAGCATTGCGCCTGAGTGTTTTTTTGGTGACAGCCTCGCACTGGAAGCTGAGATGTTCCTGAGCGGTACGGGCTTGCCTATCCTATATCAGGCGATCGGGCTGGCGGCAGGCCATATACAGACACCAACGCGCTCGGCGAAAGACATTCTGCTCGATGCCCGCGACCGTTCTGACCCCATCGCGGTACAAGCCGCTCGGATGTTCAACACCCATCTGGGGGCTTTGATGGGCGACATGGCTGTCACACTGATGCCTTCGGGCGGAGTGTTTCTTGTTGGCGGCGTCGCGGAAAAGAATCGCTGGTTATTCGGCGAAGAGTTCCGGGAAGCGTTCAACGGCGGTGGCCGTTTCAGCGAGCTGCGCCGCTCGTTGAACCTGTATGTCTCCGAGCAAGCAGAGTTCGGCATCATCGGGGCGAACAATTTCTGCAAGAACGCTTTGATGCGATAACAAGTCTCCCTGACAAAATACTCTGAAAAGGACTACGAAATGATCCTGTGCTGTGGTGAAGCCCTGATCGACATGATTTCCGAGCCGACAGTGTCGGGCGAACAAGGATTTGTACCGCACACAGGTGGGGCGATATTGAACACGGCGGTCGCAGTCGGTCGTCTAGGTGTTTCCGTCGGAATGCTGACCGGCGTGTCGTCTGACATGTTTGGCCAACAAATTACAAAGGCGCTGAATTCAAGCCATGTTGACACGTCACATGTGATTGTCTCTGACCGCCCCACGACCCTTGCCTTCGTACAGCTAAAAGACGGTCACGCCACTTACAGCTTTGTCGATGAAAACACCGCCGGACGAATGCTGCAACCCGAGGACATGCCGGAGCAGCTAACAGCCGTGTCCGCCCTGTATCTTGGGGGTATCAGTCTGGCGTGTGAACCCTGCGCGGATGCCTATGCTTCACTTCTGAATCGCCACGGAGGGGATCGCGCAGTGATGTTGGACCCGAATATCCGACCGGGATTCATCAAGGACCAGACCCGGTATCGGACCCGTCTGAACCGCATGATTGCGCAGTCCGATATTGTGAAGGTTTCAGACGAAGATCTTGACTGGATCATCCCGGGAGCCGAGCCCGAGGCCGCCAAAGCGTCTCTTTTGTTGCAGACCGGTCCGTCAGCCCTCATCGTGACCAGGGGTGGCGACGGAGCGAATGGGTACCTGGCCGACGGTTCCAAGGTTTCGGTTCCTGTGAAACCTGTTCAGGTTGTCGACACAATCGGCGCGGGCGACACGTTTAACGCTGGTGTTCTGACTGAACTCAGCCGCGCCGGGAATTTGACAAAGCAGGGGCTGCGCAATCTGACCTCCGAAAGCTTGCGGGCGGCCATGGCGTTGGGTGCAACTGTTGCCGCAGTAACAGTATCACGCGCCGGGGCAGAACCTCCCTGGGCACATGAGATTTGATTGTCGGCAAAAACCCGAAAAATCGAACTGGTGACAATCGCATCAAGTCCGAGGGCCGTGGCTGCGGAGTTTGCGACCGCCTGGCAGGCTCACAAATTACGTTAGGCCACGGCAGAAAAGTATCTATCACTTCCGGGCAATGATCCACACGGGATGATATGTCAGCGAGACCCCGCGATCCGTGCCGAACTCCTTAGCGTATACGTTTTCGAACCGAGCCAGCGTGGACTTGGTCCATGTTCCTTGCGCCCTGCCGTTTACACCTGTTCTTCGCAAATACCTAAGAACCTCGCGAGGCGTATCGAAGTAGGTTCGCCTCAGGCTTTCACCAACGGCCAATTTCTGCATCGGGCCGTCGACAGCAGCGGCAAGAGCAGCCGGAGTAGTAAGACCCGGTGCACGCGCAGCTGATCCGATCGCGCTAAGCTCTCGATATTGCTGAGGGCCAAAACCCGAAACCGCCAACCATCCGCCGGGCTCCAGCGCGTCCATCGCTCTGTGAAGCAATTGCAACGGGCTTTCCATCCATTGGATCATCGAAGCCGAGACGATCAGATCAATCCGGGAGGGCCAGTGAACTTCACGCGCATCACCGGCAATGAACGTGGCCTTTTCCGCATCCGCTGTTGCCTGAGCCTGTGGTGCGATGTCGTTCAATATGAAGTTTGGCAGGTGAAAGCTTTGTCGCATCAGACGGGTCAGATGCCCTGTGCCACATCCCAGCTCGAAGACAGTTTCAAAGCGGTCCGGAGCTCCGGCACGACGCAGTTCAGACACCAGCTTGCCTGCGACCCAGGCTTGTTGACTTGCTGTGTCGTGGTAGGTTTGAAAGCTTCTGCTAAAGCTCCGCTGCACCCTGTCTGCCAGTTGCGCTGTCATGATACCCAACTCGCCCAACTTTGCTCCGGTAGGAATGGTACGTGCGGCGCCGCCACACGCTCGACGCGGGCCGAGGTTGAGGCCCATGCGGCTTCTTGGGCCGTAGTCGGAATGATCCGGTCGTTTGTGGGTATCCACACCCTGTCAAAACCCGGATCAGGGGCAGGCCCGCGCTGGATCACGGAAAAAAGCTCTTGCTTCGCCGCGACTATATCGAGTTCCGGGGGCTCACTTGGCAAACCTGCACGGCGGCAGAACTTGGCGAAGCTGCGCTCGGAAAGCTGAGCCGCTGTTGCCTTGATCATGTCGGGCGCAATACCACGTTCCGGGCACGCAGGGTGCAAAGTGCCGCTGATGGCGATCAATCGGTCGGGACGAAAGCCCGAGCACGCCAGCCAATGCGCAGCCGACGAGACACCGAAGGAAAAGGCCAGCATATCAATGTGATCGAAACGGGCGAGATCAGGCAGGGGATCATCGAGACTGATGTAGCCTTCCACCAACAGAGTATTTCCGCCCCCCGTAAGACCCCGGAACGGAGCATCGCCCAGTGCCCATCCACCAAACACAAGGGTCAGAGTACTGTCATCTGATTGCGCCAGCCAACGGCTTTTCATTTCTGCCCCCCAGCCAGAGCAAGCATCGCGGACGTTACCCTGCTCAGTTCGTCAGGTGAAATAACATAGGGAGGCATGCAATAAATATTGCGAGCAAACGGGCGCAACCACACACCGGTTTCCGTAGCCAACCCATGTGCGATGGAGGGGTCGACCCGCTCATCCATCTCGATGACGCCAATTGCGCCGAGCACGCGCACATCTGTAACACCGGGCAAATTGCGTGCGGGCGCGAGTTCGGCCTTCATCTGCTGCGAGATTGATGCAACTTCCTGCTTCCAGTTTCGCTGTTGCAACTGGTCGAGGCTCGCCACCCCTGCCGAACAAGCCAGAGGGTTGGCCATGTAGGTGGGACCGTGCATCAAAACTCCGGCCTCACTTTCACCGATCCCGCGAGCGACGGCCTCAGTCGCGATAGTGGCGGCCAAGGTGATATGCCCACCGGTCAGCGCCTTGCCAAGACACAGGATATCCGGAACCACCCCGGAGTGATCCATTGCAAACATCTCGCCACTGCGTCCGAATCCGGTCGCGATCTCATCGAAGATCAGCAAAACGTCATGCGCATCACACAAGCCACGCGCCCCACGTAACCAGGCGGGGTGATAGAAATACATCCCACCTGCGCCCTGCACCACCGGTTCAAGGATCAGTGCGGCTATTCTGTTCCCTTTGTCGTGCAGCAGCGCCTCCAGCGCCTCCAACCCGTTCTCGGAAGGATCGTCGAGCCACACATCGCCAAATTGAATGTGAGGGCGTGGCAGAAAGTGCTGGATCGACAACGCACCGCGAAACAGGCCATGCATCCCGTTGACGGGATCACAAACGCTCATCGCCTTCCATGTGTCGCCATGATAGCCACCACGGATCGTGGCAAATTCAGACCGTTCGCCCCGGTCTTTGGCAATCTGGTACTGGACTGCCATCTTCAACGCGACTTCGATCGCGACCGAGCCGCTGTCGCTGTAGAAAATGCGATCCAGGCCATCTGGCAGAAGGTCGACCAACCTGCGGCCAAGTTCCACGGCGGGTTCGTGGGTCAGACCGCCAAACATCACATGCGGCAGTGTATTCAGCTGCTTTTGCATCGCATCGATGATGGCCGGGTGCCTGTGCCCATGCACCGTACACCACCAGGACGACATTGCGTCGATCATTCTGACGCCATCAGCACGCGTCAGCCAGACACCTTCTGCCCCGGTAATCAGGTGCATCGGGCCAGGTTCAAGCACATGTGTATAAGGGTGCCACAGATGGCGCGCATCAAATTCCAACGGGGTCACAGGAACCTCCGAATGGTCGCCACATCAATTGCCGAAAATGCACTGTTCAGGCTCTGCGGTGTCAGGTCGCTCAGAAATGGCAGGCGTCCCAGATGATGCACTTTACACATCTCGACGATGGTTTGCTCCACGTCCGGCACGGGGTCACCCACGAATGCGACGCCGACTACCTCGCAGCCAACAGCCCGAAGCGCCATCAGAGACAATGTGGTGTGGTTGATCGTTCCCAAGGCGGTGCGCGCAACAAGAACAACCGGAGCCTGCCATCCGGCAATCAGGTCCAGAAAGAACGACTGGCGGTTCAGCGGCACCATAAGGCCCCCTGCGCCTTCGACAACAAGAGGCCCGTCCACTTTCGGAATTTCAAGACGCGAGAGGTCAATCTCAATACCCATGTCTTCGGCAGACAGATGCGGTGAAGCGGGCATGTTCAGCCGGTACGCTTCGGGCAGGACCTCGGCACCGCTCAGCGCGCTGACGGTTTCAGTGTCCGTAGCATCCTCAAGACCAGACTGAACAGGCTTCCAGTACCGGGCCTGCAAAGCTGCCGCCAGACCAGCCGAAAACACGGTTTTTCCAACACCTGTGTCGGTTCCGGTAACGATCAGCGCGCTCATGCGGCCTCCGACTGACAGATTGCGATGGTTGAAAACAGGGTCGAGATATCCTGAAGGGTGACATTTCCGGTAATCGAGACGCGCAAACGGGATGTGCCTTTTGGGACAGTGGGCGGGCGGATGCCCCGAACGTCAAAACCCTGCTGCTGCAAAGTGGCCGCCATCGCCATTGTGCGCTCGTCATCTCCCAGTACAACCGGGATGATCTGGCTGTTCAACGCGGCTGCGGGCAACCCCAGTTGCCGTGCGGCGTCATGGGCATGGCGCATACGTTCATGCGCGCCTTCAATCAGGCTGACATCCTCGGCCAGTTCCCGTAGCGCAGCACGAACCAGAGAAGCGTTCAAAGGCGACGGAGCGGTCGCAAAGATGAAGGGACGAGCGCGGTTGATCAGGGTATCAATCATCACGCGCGGACCGCAGATCAGCCCGCCTGAGACACCAAGCCCTTTACCGCAGGTATGCAATGTCAGCAGATCAGCGTTCAGGTCATGCGCGAGACCCCTGCCTCGCTCTCCGAAAACGCCGGTTGCGTGGGCCTCATCAACAACCAAAACCGCATCAGCTTCGCGCGCAAGTACGGACAGGTCTTCCAGCGGCGCCAGGTCACCTTCCATGGAATACACGCTTTCGACGGCAATCCAGACCTGACCCGAACCGCCTGTAGATTGCCAGTCGCGCAATACGTTGCGTGCATCAGCAACGTCATTGTGGCGGAAGGCACGCAGGTCTGCACGGCTGGACCGCATGCCTTCATGGGCGCTCGCGTGAACCAGGGCGTCATATAGGACCAAATCCTCAGCCGCTGGCAACGTGGAGAAGATCGCCTGATTGGCCTGAAACCCGCCTCCCATGAACAGCGCGGCCTCAGCTCCAAAGAATGCGGCCGCTTCCCGCTCCAGCGCTTCATGTTCAGGGTGGTTGCCCCGCAACAGACGCGAACCTCCCGAACCTACAGGCACACCCCGCGACAACGCATCATGCGCCGCACGTTGTAACACTTGAGAACCGGCAAGACCCAGATAGTCATTCGACGCGAAATCCAGCCCTTGCGTCGGGATCAAGGCCCGGCGGCGGTGCCGGGCTTGAAGCGCATCAAGCATCGATTCCAGTCGGTTGACTGCTTTCATTCGGCAGCTTCCGTGCAGTTTCGCGTTTCGGCTTTTTCGGCCTGAAGACCAAGTTTCGCAAACAGGACCGCGTCGGTGTCTTCTTCGGGGTTTTCTGCTGTCAAAAGCGTTTCGCCAACAAAGATCGAGTTGGCACCGGCGAAAAAGCACATCGCCTGCATCTCGTCACTCATGTCGCTGCGCCCGGCAGAAAGCCGCACATAGGACTTGGGCATCAGAATGCGGGCCGTTGCAATGATCCGCACAAAGTCGATCGGGTCAATCGGCTCGGCGTCCGCAAGCGGGGTATCAGCCTGCGGCATCAACATATTGATCGGCACCGAGTCAGGTGGAGGCGTCATGTTGGCCAATGTCAGCAACATGTCGATACGGTCGCCAGTATGTTCACCCATCCCCAGAATGCCACCCGAGCAAACCTTGATCCCGGCTTCCTGTACCCGGTTCATCGTGTCAATCCGATCCGCAAAAGTACGGGTGGTGATGACTTCGGAGTAATAGCGTTCCGAGGTGTCAATGTTGTGATTGTAATAGTCCAAACCGGCGTCGCGCAGCTGAACCACCTGGGTGTCGTCGAGCATACCCAGCGTCATGCAGGTTTCCATGCCCAGTTCCTTGACGCCCTCGACCATCGCGACCAGCGCATCCATGTCACGCGCCTTTGGCTCGCGCCACGCCGCCCCCATGCAGAACCGGGTCGCGCCACCATCGCGAGCTTTCTTGGCCTCGGTCAGAACGCGCTGAACCTCGATCAGCTTCGATGCGGGCAAGGTTGATCCATTGCGGGCTGATTGCGAGCAATAGGCGCAATCCTCGGCGCAGCCACCAGTCTTGATCGACAATAGCTTCGAGGTCTGGATCTGGTTCGGATCAAAGTTTTCGCGATGCACGGTCTGCGCACGAAACAAAAGATCCATCAGCGGAAGATCGTGAATAGCTTGCGCAGTTTTACGGGTCCAGCCGGAGTGTGGGATGATCATTTTATCTATAAAACTCTTTGCAGCTTGCGTTGCTGTGGATTTATTATCGATAAAACTTGAATACGCAACTGTGTTGGCGCAAACGATCTTAAATCAAGCGGAAATGCCGCGCCTTCAGAAATCGAGCCCCAGATCGACGGTGCGGGCAGAATGCGTCAAGGCACCGGACGAGATGTAATCCACCCCTGTCGCCGCGATCGATGCGACCCGTTCCAAGGTCACGTTGCCGCTGGCTTCGGTCTTCAACCGCCCACCCACCATGGCAACCGCTTCGCGCAGCATGTCATTGTCCATGTTGTCCAGTAAAACAACCGAAGCCCCGCCAACGTCCAGCACTTCGGCAAGCTGGTCCAGTCGATCAACCTCAATCTCGACCGCCATCATGTGACTGACCTTTGCCTTAGCGGCTTCAAGAACCTTACGGATGCCGCCTGCCGCAGCAATGTGGTTGTCCTTGATCAGGATCGCATCTGACAAGGAATAGCGGTGGTTGAAACCGCCACCGTGCAGCACGGCCTGTTTTTCCACGATGCGCAGACCTGGCGTTGTCTTGCGTGTACAGGTCATACGGGCTGTTGTGCCGTTGGTCTGCTCCACAAATGCGGCTGTCATTGTGGCAATACCCGTCAGGCGACCGGCAAAGTTCAGAGCGACACGTTCGCCGGACAGGATCGATGCGGCAGAGCCCTTGATGGTCATCAGCGTATCACCGCGTGCGCAACGCGAACCATCCTTGAGCCGCACGTCAACCTCAAGCGACGGATCCACAAGCCGGAACGCGATTGCAGCAACTTGCATCCCCGACACGACAGCGTTTTCGCGTGCGTTCAGGCTGGCTGTATAGGTTGTTTCCTGTGAGATCACGGCGCGGGTTGTCACATCACCGTAGCTTCCCAGATCCTCCATCAGCGCAGCGCGGACCACGGGTTCCAGAATCAGATCCGGCAGGATTGCATATGTCATGACAGTTCCTCGCAGGCTTTGGCCCGAATGCTCATTGCTTCGGACAAATACATCCGGGACCGCTCTCCGGGCCCATCATTGGCTTTTGGAAAGTCGGATCGCTTGTGCGCACCGCGGCTTTCTTCGCGCTGCAAGGCTGCGGCAGCGATCAAGGTCGCGGTTGCACACATGTTGCGAAATGACGGGCAGGCATCGTGCTGCGCCTCCAACTGCGCTATAGTTTGCAGAGCACGGATTAGGCCCGCCCGGTCCCGGACAACGCCCACGTCGCGCGTCATGGTTTCGCGCAACTCCTGGATAGATTTTGTTGTGTCCGGGGACATTACCTGAACAAACTGCAATGCAACGGGGTCAGCATTTGACACCACCGGAACGGATGCCCCGATACTTTCGGCGCAGATGCGTGCAAAGACAAGCGCCTCAAGCAACCCGTTCGAGGCCAACCGGTTGGCACCGTGAAGGCCTGTCGAAGATGCCTCGCCGCAGACCCAAAGCCCGTCAAGTGTCGCGCGACCGTCAGTGTCGGTGGCAATACCGCCCATGTGATAATGCGCTGCCGGTGCGACCGGAATCGGTTCGTTGACCGGGTCGACGCCATTGCGCGCGCAGTATTCAGCAACTGCCGGGAACAGGTCCGTTATCTTCGAGCCCAATGCGGTGCGGGTGTCCAGCTTGGGTCGGTTACCTGCCTGCACTTCGGCAAAAATTGCACGCGCGACGACGTCTCGCGGGGCGAGTTCTGCGTCCGGATGAACGGATAACATGAACCGCTCACCCTTATTGTTGATCAGGGTTGCCCCTTCGCCGCGCAACGCTTCGGTTGCCAGCGGTGCCGGATCTTCGCCAACATCCATTGCCGTCGGATGAAACTGAACGAATTCGGCGTCAGCAATAAGTGCACCAGCACGCGCGGCCATCCCGATGACCTGCCCGCGAATGCGCGCCGGGTTGGTCGTCAAGGCATACAACCCGCCAGAGCCACCCCCGGCAAGCAACACAGCAGGCCCGCAGAGCGTAACGGGCTCGGACCCCGTTTCTGATGCGTCCTGAACCGTGACACCAGTCACCCGACCGTTGGATACGTCCAGCGCCGTGGCAAGGACACCTTCCAACACCTGAACCGAGGACGTTTCATGCACCCGTTCGATCAGGGCAGCCATGATTTCACTACCTGCCTGATCCCCTTTCACCCGTACGACACGCGCGAAGCTATGCGCCGCTTCGCGTGACAACACATAACTGCCATCCTTGGTGCGATCGAATGGCGTGCCCAATGTCGTCAGGTCGAGGATATATTGACGCGCCTCGCGCGTGACCAGATCGGCAACAGCCGGAACGACTATGCCAGCGCCAGCCATTACGGTGTCCAGGCTGTGGCTTTCCGGGCTGTCCGACAAATCCATTGCTGCGGCCACACCGCCTTGCGCCCATGAGGAACTTGCACCTTCACCCAAAGCATCCGGTGAGATTACAACCACTGGTCGCGGCGCGAGCTTCAATGCTGCATAAAGCGCACCGATGCCAGCCCCCACAATAATGACGCGATCCGTGGTGACTTTGGTCATTTCAGATCAAATGCCGAGCTTGCGGGACAGATCAATCATCGCCTGAACGGATTTGCGCGCCTTTTCAGCCACATCTTCGGCGACCTCGACCTGCCCTTCCATCGTGTGCAGGGCGAAGAGGATCTTTTCAAGCGTGATTTTCTTCATATACGGGCACATGTTGCATGGCCCTACAAATTCGACCTCGGGCAATTCATCGGCAATGTTGGATGCCATCGAACACTCGGTGATCAGCATCGCCTTTTTCGGCTTTTCATCATGCACGTATTTGATGATGCCGCTGGTCGAACCGGAATAGTCTGCCTCGGCCACCACATCCGGCGGGCATTCAGGATGCGCAATCAGCCGTGTTCCCGGGTTCCATTCGCGGAAGTCGCGCAGGTCCTGTGCCGTGTATTGTTCGTGCACGATGCAAGAGCCAGGCCAATACACCACGTTCTTGTGGCTTTGATTGGCAACATTTTGCGCCAGATACTGATCCGGTGTCATGATGACCGTATCACTTTCCATGGCGTTCACGATCTGAAGCGCGTTCGAAGAGGTGCAGCAGATATCCGAAGCTGCTTTGACCTCGGCAGTGGTGTTTACATAGGACACAACCGGCGCGCCGGGGTACTTGGCGCGCATTTCATCGATTCCCTCAGCGGTGATCGATTCTGCCAACGAACAACCGGCATCCATGTCGGGCATCAGAACAGTCTTCTGAGGGCTGAGGATCTTTGATGTCTCGGCCATGAAATGAACACCGGCCTGAACGATCACATCTTCTTCGACCTCACTGGCCTTGATCGCAAGCTGCAAACTGTCCCCAACGAAATCGGACACACCGTGAAAAATCTCGGGCGTCATGTAATTGTGCCCAAGGATCACGGCGTTACGTTCTTTCTTGAGCGTATTGATGGCCCGCACGTAAGGCGCGTAGATCGCCCAATCTGGTGGGCTGACCACGCGATCCATGCGGGCAAACGTGTCTTTCATCTCATTGGCCAGAGAGGCCGATGGGGCAAGGTCATAAACGTCCGAAATCACCGAGCGGACATGTGCAATATCGAGCAACGGGTAGCCACCTTTGTCAGTTGCCTTCAACCCCTCGGGGCTGCTGAACGGCTTAGCCCTAGCCGAAACAGTACCGGTTCGAAACCGGAAAATGTGACGTTAGCGCTAAGGCAAACCGACAAAACAAAGGTTGGCGTGGTAGTCAGCCCAAAATGCCCGGCAATCGCAGCCCATGTTCACGCGCGCAGGCTTTCGCGTCCTCGTACCCTGCGTCCGCGTGACGCCAGACACCTGACGCGGGATCATTCCAGAGCACCCGTTCCAATCGCTTGGCCGCGGCATCTGTTCCGTCTGCACAGATGACGACGCCCGCATGCTGGCTGAAGCCCATACCAACCCCGCCACCATGATGCAGCGAAACCCAGGTCGCACCCGACGCCGTATTGACAAGCGCGTTCAGCAGCGGCCAGTCCGAAACAGCATCCGAACCGTCCTTCATCGCCTCGGTCTCGCGGTTGGGTGAGGCAACAGAGCCACTGTCGAGATGGTCTCGGCCGATGACGACCGGAGCTTTCAATTCGCCGTTTCTAACCATCTCGTTGAACGCCAGCCCAGCCTTGTGGCGATCTCCCAGCCCGATCCAGCAGATCCGCGCTGGCAAGCCCTGAAACGCAATACGCTCCTGCGCCATGTCCAACCAGTTGTGCAGATGGGTATTGTCGGGGAACAGTTCCTTCATCTTGGCGTCGGTCTTGTAGATATCTTCAGGGGCACCGGACAACGCACACCAGCGGAAGGGTCCGATACCCCGACAAAACAGCGGGCGAATATAGGCGGGCACGAAGCCGGGGAAGGCAAAGGCGTTCTCCAACCCTTCATCCTGCGCAACCTGTCGGATGTTGTTACCGTAATCCAACGTCGGCACGCCCGCGTTCCAGAAGTCCACCATTGCAGCGACGTGCTGCTTCATCGAAGCACGTGCAGCCTTTTCGACCGCCTTCGGGTCACTTTCGCGCTTGTCTTTCCATTGCGCCATGGTCCAACCAAGCGGCAGGTAGCCATTTACCGGATCGTGGGCACTGGTCTGATCCGTGACAATATCGGGGCGCATCCCGCCAGCTTGCATCCGAGCGTAAATTTCCGGGAAGATTTCAGCGGCATTTCCCAACAGACCAACAGATTTCGCTTCGCCCGCCTTAGTCCAGCGATCAATCAATGCCAGCGCTTCATCCAGCGTCTCGGCTTTCTCGTCCAGATATTTAGTGCGCAAGCGAAAGTCGATGCTGTCCGGGTTGCATTCCACGGCCAGACAACAAGCCCCTGCAAAGACAGCGGCCAGAGGCTGCGCGCCGCCCATTCCACCCAGCCCCCCGGTCAGGATCCACTTACCTGTCAGGTCACCGCCATAATGCTGACGCCCGGCCTCGGCAAAGGTTTCATAAGTGCCCTGCACGATGCCCTGTGTACCAATATAGATCCACGAGCCAGCGGTCATCTGGCCGTACATCATCAGACCTTTCTTATCGAGCTCGTTGAAGTGGTCCCAATTGGCCCAGTGCGGCACAAGGTTCGAGTTTGCAATCAATACGCGGGGTGCATCGCTATGGGTGCGAACAATGGCAACCGGCTTGCCGGACTGGACGACCAGAGTTTCATCCTCTTCCAGATCTTTCAGGCTGGCAACGATGGTGTCAAAATCCTTCCACGTCCGTGCCGCGCGGCCAATCCCGCCATAGACCACCAGCTCATGCGGGTTTTCGGCCACGTCAGGATGCAGGTTATTCATCATCATCCGCAACGGCGCTTCGGTCATCCAGCTTTTGGCGTTCAGTTCAGGTCCGGTGGGTGGAAAGATGTCACGGGTGTTTTTGCGAGGATCGGTCATCGGGCAAGCTCCAATGCTGTGTCATTGAGGACGTCTAGAATGTCTTTCAACCAACGCCGGAGACGGGTGGCTTTGGCGGCGTCAAAAGTCCAGGGTGGCGTTTCTGATGTCAGGTAGGTCGACTGCGCCAGCTCCATCTGGATCGCGTGAATACCGTTATCCGGGCGTCCGTAGTGCCGTGTCGTCCACCCGCCTTTGAAGCGCCCGTTCAAAACGGTGCTGAAAGGGGATGAAGAGGCGAATTCATGTGCAATTGTTTCGATTTCCGGTGCACAGGTCATCCCGTTATTTGTTCCAATGTTCATGTCGGGCAAAACGCCGTCGAACAGAAAAGGAATGTGACTGCGGATTGAGTGGCAATCATACAGCACAGCGATGCCATGGATCGCCTTCACCCTTTCCAGTTCGGCCAGCAAAGCGGCATGATATGGCGCATGAAATGCGTCACGTCGTTCAATGGTATCTTTTTCAGTTGGACGGATGTCCCAGATATCCTGCCCGTCGAAATCCGTAAGCGGCACCAAGGTCGTCGTGTTTTGGCCAGGGTAAAGAGAAGTACCGCCTGGGTCACGATTGGCATCGATCACATAGCGATGAAAGGCGGCCCGCACCGTGGTAGCACCGGGCAAAAGCCCGTCGTAGAGCATGTGGATGTGCCAATCCGTATCTGTCAGCGCCCGACCCCGAGCATTCAGTTTGGCATCAATCGCCGCAGGCACATAAGTGCCCGTGTGAGGCAGGCCCAAAACAATTGGACTACCACCCTGAACAACCTCGACCGGAGCAGTCATGCGCCAAGCTCTGGCATGGCCACACCGGTGCTTTCGGCAATCTCACCGCTTGCAATAAGGGCCGAGGCTGCTTCGATGTCATTTGCCATGTATCTGTCATCTTCTAACGCCGGTACAACCGAACGCAGGCGCGCCATGACACCTTGAAGGCTTTCACTGGTTGGCAGCGGCGCGCGATATTCAACCCCTTGCGTTGCACACAGCAACTCGACCCCAAGGATACGCTCCAGATTGGTCACCATTTGCCCCAGCCGCCGCGCACCATGTGCGGCCATTGACACGTGATCCTCCTGATTGGCCGAAGTTGGTGTTGAATCTGTGACGCAAGGATTGGCCAGATGCTTGTTTTCGCTCATCAGCGCGGCTGTCGTGACTTCGGCAATCATCAGGCCAGAGTTCAAACCGGGGTTGGGTGTCAAAAAGGGAGGCAAATCAAAGCTGAGTACTGGATCGACGATCAGCGCGATACGCCGCTGCGCAATCGCCCCGATCTCGGCCACTGCCAGAGCAATCATGTCGGCGGCAAACCCGACCGGTTCTGCATGAAAGTTTCCACCTGATACGATCAACCCGGCCTCGGCCAGAACCAGAGGGTTATCGGTGGCGGCGTTGGCCTCGGTTTCCAGGGTTACTGAAGCCTGACGCAGCACATCCATCGCGGCGCCAACAACCTGCGGTTGGCAGCGGATGCAGTACGGGTCCTGAACCCGCGTATCACCGTCCCGGTGGCTTTCGCGAATGACCGACCCAGTCAGTAGCGCGCGCATGGTTGCGCCCGCTTCGATCTGGCCCCGGTGACCACGCAAGGCGTGTATTTCGGGTTGCAACGGCGCGGTAGACCCCATGATCGCATCCGTTGTCAGGGCAGAAGTGACCAAAGCGCTTCGCGCCGCCCGCCACGCGCCGAATAGCCCCGCCAGCGCAAACGCCGTCGAGAATTGTGTGCCGTTGATCAGTGCCAGCCCTTCTTTGGGACCAAGTTCGACCGGGGTCAAACCTGCCGCTGCCAGTGCGTCGCCGCCAGGCATGGCTGTACCGCCAAACTCAGCTTCACCCTCGCCCATCATGACGGCTGCCATGTGCGACAGTGGTGCCAGATCGCCCGAAGCACCAACAGACCCCTGTGCCGGGATCACCGGTGTCACGCCTGCGACAAGCATCGCTTCCAGCAGGTCAATCAGCTCCAACCGCACACCCGACGCGCCACGTCCGAGGCTGAGCAGTTTGAGCGCCATCATGAGCCGCGCAACAGCACGCGGGATCGCTGGTCCAACGCCACAGCAATGGGACAAGATCAGGTTGCGTTGCAGCGTCGCGGTATCCTCGGCCGCGATCTTAACGCTTGCCAGTTTTCCAAAACCCGTATTAACCCCGTAAACGGCGGCTTGACCAGTCGCCGCCTCAATAATGCGAGCGTGCGCCGAGGCTATGGCAGGCCTGCAAACCGGGTCCAGCCGAACGGCGCATTCCTGGCGGAATACCTGTTCCAGCTGCGCCAGAGATACAGCACCGGGAGTTAACGTCAGAGTGGTCAAAATGCGCCTCCGAATATGCGGGCGTGAAGGGGATTAAAACCGATGCGGTAGGCAAGCTCGGCCGGGTGGGTGACATTCCAGACGGCCAGATCCGCCCGCAGGCCCTGAACGATCCTGCCGCAGTCTCTCAGGCCCAGTGCACGCGCGGCATTCACGGTGACACCTTTCAAAGCTTCCTCAGGTGTCATTCGAAACAAAGTGCACCCCATGTTCATTGCAAGCAAAAGCGATGTCATCGGAGCCGAACCCGGGTTGCAGTCGGTCGCAAGGGCCATTGGCACCTCGTACTTGCGCAACAGGTCAACAGGCGGTTGTTGCGTCTCGCGCAGGGTGTAGAAAGCCCCAGGCAGGATCACGGCCACCGTGCCTGCCGCTTCTATGGCTTTGACACCGCTTTCGTCCAAATACTCGATATGGTCGGCAGAAAGCGCACCATAGCTTGCAGCAAGTTTCGCGCCACCCAGGTTGGACAGTTGTTCGGCATGCAATTTGACCGGCAGTCCTAGTTCCTTGGCAACGTCAAACAGTGGCACCAGTTGGTCGGGCAGGAAGGCAATCCCTTCGCAAAATGCGTCAACTGCGTCTACCAAACCCTCGGCATGAGCCGCGCGAAGCGTCGGAATGCAAATCTCAGCAATGTACGCCTCGGGCCGGTCTTTATACTCGGCGGGTACAGCATGAGCGCCCAGAAAGCTGGTCGCTATGCGCACCGGGCGGCTTTCCTGCAGGGCCCGCGCGGCGCGCAGCATGGTCAACTCAGTTTCTTGATCCAGCCCATAGCCCGATTTGACTTCGATCACCGAGACCCCTTCGGCGATCATCGCGTCCACGCGCGGCAGAGCCTGCGCGATCAAATCCTCTTTACTGGCCGCACGTGTGGCTTTCACGGTCGAAATGATCCCTCCGCCTGCGCGGGCCACCTCTTCATAGCTGGCACCGTTAAGGCGCATCTCGAACTCAGCCGCGCGGTCGCCGCCATGCACCACATGGGTATGGCAATCGATCAGAGCCGGCGTCACCAGCCGCCCGTCCAGCGAGGTTGGAGAGAACGTCGCGTATTCTTCCGGTAACTGCGTCTTCGGACCGACCCATGCAATCCGGTCGCCACGCACGACAATCGCCGCGTCTTCGACCAATCCGTATGCATCCGAACCAACCATGGTAGCGGCGTGCAGATCTGTGAACAGATGATCGTGGGTTTGCATTCGAATCCCTCTTCGGTGCAATTCTCTCTTTTCTGGTACAGGTCTTTATGGCATATGTCTATTCATAAAACCGGAGGTAGGAATGACGGTCATATTCGCAAAACGGGCCTTTCTGGCAGCCGGCTGGGCAGAAAACCTGCGAGTCGAGATCAAGAATGGTCGTATCGCGCATCTGACAACCGACGCGGTCGCGCAAAACGGCGACACCTGCGTTGACACTCTCCTGCCCGCTTTGGGCAACCTTCACAGCCATGCCTTTCAGCGCGCCATGGCGGGAATGACCGAATATCGGCTGGCTGGCCGTGACAGTTTCTGGACTTGGCGCGATCTGATGTATCGTTTCACAGCCCACCTGAGCCCTGACCAAATTCAGGCCATCGCCGCGCAAGTCTATGTCGAGATGCAGGAGGCCGGGTACGCGTCGGTCGGGGAATTCCATTATCTGCACCACCAACCGGACGGGCAACCCTATGACAGGCTTTGCGAACTCAGCGACCGGATCATGGCCGCCGCCGCCGAGACCGGAATTGGCCTGACCCATCTGCCCGTGCTCTACAGCTATGCAGGAGTTGGAGAAAAACCGCTGGAGGCCGGGCAGCGACGCTTTGGCAATGATGTGGGCCGTTTTTGCGAACTTGTCGCTCAGGCGCGGGAAGCGCTCGGCAATCTTCCCGACGACTGTCGCGTCGGCATCGCGCCACATTCACTGCGCGCCACGTGTCCGCGCGATATGGCGCAGGTGGTGGCATCACAAAATTCCGGTCCGATCCATATCCACATTGCTGAACAACCCAGAGAGGTTGAGGAAGTGCAGGCTGGCCTTGGCGCGCGTCCGGTCGAATGGCTGCTGGATAATGCCCCGGTTGATTCCAACTGGTGCCTGATCCACGCAACCCATATGACCGACGAAGAGACTCGCGCCATGGCCCACAGCAATGCCGTTGCCGGTCTGTGCCCGGTGACAGAAGCCAACCTGGGCGATGGGCCTTTCAATGGCCCTGTCTATTTGAATGCAGGCGGCGCTTTTGGCGTGGGATCAGACTCCAACGTGTTGATTTCCATGACCGAAGAGCTCCGCACACTCGAATATTCGCAACGACTGCGCGACCTGTCACGTAACGTGCTGGTGGTTGGTGAAGGTTCTGTCGGACAAACCCTTTACCGCGGCGCAGCTATTGGCGGCGCGCAGGCGCTAGGCCGCAATGCGGGGCAAATTGCCGAAGGAATGCTGGCTGATCTTGTCGCCATTGACAGCCAAGCCCCTGCCCTTTGCGCATTACAGCCCCAGCAGTTGCTGGATGGTCTTGTCTTTGCCGCCAAAGATAATGTCGTTACTGATCTTTGGTCCGCAGGCCGACATCAGGTTCAAAACGGGCGTCACTTCCTGCGGGACAAGGTCGCGCGTAACTACAAACGGGCAATAGGTGAGCTTCTGGCTGAGCTTTAGCTGGGGGCCTTATTGAAACTCACGCGAAGGATCTTGGCACCAGCAGCGGGCCTGACCGTAACGGCGGCGTTCAGCGTCATTGCGTCTCCGGCCACCAGAGGCGTTTTGTCTGACATATGGGCCATTCCCGAGGCGACAAAGATAAACTCGCCCGCCGCCCCCTCGAATTCCTGATCATTTGCAAAAACGTTCACTACCACAACGACGTCCTTTGGATCGTAGATCACATTGAACGCACGACACGGCCCGTCCAACAGCCGCGCATTCAGCGCGAGCGCCCCGTCGAACGAAAGCGGCAGCAAAGGGCGTGCCGTTAAAACGCCGCTATCGCCGAGCAAATCAAGCCCTGCCCCTTCGATGATCGTGTGTACGCGCGACATCCCTGGAAATCGGGAAAATGGCCCATCCCGATCGATCCGGGCCACACTAATACGCCAGGCGACGTGCTCGCCGACCCGCTTCGCGGCAAGTTCGGTAGTTACACCGCCACCATTGGCCCATGGCGTAACCGCGCAATCCTGCAATCTGATAAGGTTCTGGGTCAAATTCTTTGCATCTCACCGTTAACCTAGACATAATACTAATAAGTTCAAAAAATATAGTGAGCACAATGTGAACGAGCAGAAAAACGTCGGCTTCCAGGATGTCCGCGATGAAGTTTTGAATCGCATCCAGACCAGAATCTGGCCGCAAGGCAGCTTGCTGCCTACCGAACTGGAGCTTGCCGCCGAGTTCGGTTGTGCTCGTGCAACTGTCAATCGCGCTCTGCGTGAACTTGCTGATCAGGGTATTGTCACACGGAAACGCAAAGGCGGCACGCGTGTGGTCACAACACCGGTCAAACAAGCCCGACTGCCTATTGCGGTAGTCCGGCAAACCATTGAAGATATGAATGCCGAATACCGATATGCGTTGGTCAACCGTACGCTGATAGATTGTCCGGCATGGCTGCAAGCCAAACTCGGACTGCCCGAGGGTACGCAAATTCTGCATTTGCGCTGTATGCACCATGCCGACAACCGCCCCTTCCAGTACGAGGAACGATGGATCAATACCGCCGCAGTACCGCACGTCATGGATGAAGACTTTCTGACCACCGGTCCTAACGAATGGTTGCTGGCCGAGGTTCCTTTTTCGAACGCGGAAATTGCATTCTCAGCTGTTCCGGCAACCGGTCCGCTTCAGGATTTTCTTTCCGTTCCGCCCGGCACCCCTTTGTTCCAGTTGGAGCGGACAACGTGGTTTCGAAAAACCCCGGTCACCTTTGTGCGCATGACCTTTCATCAGGGTTATCAAATGCGGACTACGTACTGAGGCCGTATTCGTTATTGGTGATCCCGCCGAATGCCAAAATCTCGATCCGCTACCCCCGCTTGTTTCAAGTACGCACTACATCAAGTGCATGTGCATTCGGGTGGCCAGACTGCCCAGAACCCAGATGGTGCCAAGGATCATGATCATCAGAACCAATGTCGAAAACAGCACCAGGTGCAGATCTTCGCGGCTGCTGCGCCGACGGTCGATATGTAGGAAGTAGACAAGCTGCAACACAAGCTGTGCCAATCCAAGCAACCCGATGGTCAGGTAAACACCAACCGTTTCAATCCCATAAACCTGCGCCACGCCAAACATCGCCAAGGTCAGCAACAGCGAGCCACCATACCCGATCACATAGCGCCGACGCTCGCGACGATGCATTTCAGAGCGCTTATCCATAGGTCAGACCTCCGAAATACACGATGGTAATGATCCCAATCCAGATCAGATCGAGAAAATGCCAGAACAACGCCAGTCGCACCACGCGCGAGATAACCACATCCGTCATACCCTTGACGCGCAGCTGGATACCCAAAACGATCAACCAAAGGCATCCAGTCGCAACGTGCAGACCATGCAGTGGGACCAACCCGAAAAAAGCCGACAGAAAACCGCTGCGCTGCGGAATGCCGCCTTTATCCGCCATAGCCATGAAGTCACGCACTTCAAGCACCAGAAAACCAAGCCCAAGCGCAAGAGTGACGCCAAACCATAAGACAATGCGACCGCGCGGCAGATTGTACTTCAACGCCAGCATGGCAAGACCCACTGTCAGGCTGCTGGTCAACAGTATCATGGTCTGCGCAAAGACACTTTTCAGATCAAACAACTCGTGCGGGCCGGGGCCACCTGCCTGCGCATCGATCATCGTTATGTAAATCGCAAACATCAGGCCAAAATAGACCAGATCGCTCATCAAGAAGACCCAGAACCCAAAGGTGACAACCTCGGTTGCCTTGTGGGCACTGGCGTGATGTTCCCCTAGATTGATACCGGGATAGCTGTGAGTGGGCGCGCGCTTCATGTCGCCACCTCCAGATCCGGGCGGGCAAGGCCGCGGTTTTCCGGAGAAGTTTCATAATCGCGATCAACCGCCGCTTCGCTGTGGACCAATGCCAGCCAGGCTTCGTGGTCCCTTCGCACCTCTTCCGCTGGGATGGTGAGTTCTGTACTGTCATCGAATGTCCAGATGATCACCACAAGGATCATCAAAACCGTCATTAACGCCGCAAGCCACCAGATCCACCAGACCAGCGCAAACATCCATATGCCACTGAGAACGCACAGAACAAAGCCAATTCCCGTGTTTCGGGGCAGTTCGATATCTTCATAAGCGTCTGGTGTTGGATAGGCCGTTCCTTTTGCCTTCTGTGCCGTGAACTCATCCCGATCCGAAACCTTGGGGATGATCGCAAAGTTATAAGCGGGAGGCGGTGAAGGGATAGACCATTCCAATGTGCGACCATCCCAGGGATCCCCAACCGGAACACGGGTTTGGTCGCGGTCACGAATGCTGACCCATAGCTGGATCAGGATCGAGAACAATCCACAAGTAATAACAATCGCTCCGATGATGGCCACGATCATGAAAGGGTGGAAAGACGGATCGCTATAGCTGAAAGATCGGCGCGGCATGCCCAACAGCCCGACGAAGTAGAGAGGCATGAATGTCAGCAAAAACCCCCCGGTCCAGCAATAAACAGAAACCCGGCCCCAGAATTCGTTCAGTCGGAATCCAAAGGCCTTGGGGAACCAGTAATTGTATGCCGCCAACAATCCGAACAACACGCCAGGCAATAACGCGTTGTGGAAATGAGCTACCAAAAACAGCGTATTGTGAACCTGGTAGTCTACGGTTGGATTTGCCAGGATCACGCCGCTCAGCCCGCCGATGGCAAACAGCATCAAAAATGACAACCCATAAAGCATCGGCACCGAGAACCGAATGCGTCCCCGCCACAACGTCGCCATCCAGTCATAGACTTTCACGCCGGTTGGGATGGCAATCAGCATGGTCGCGATACCAAACACCGCGTTGATCAGCGCGCTTTGACCCATGGTGAAAAAGTGGTGCAGCCAGACTGTGAACGACAACACGGCGATCGACATGGTCGCGATGACAAGCGAGTTGTAGCCATAAAGCCGTTTGGCCGAGAAGGTCGCAAACACCTCGGAATAGATGCCATAAGCAGGCAAAACCAGCAGGTAAACCTCGGGGTGGCCGAACAGCCAAAACAGATTGGCATAGTTCATCATGTTGCCACCGAGGTCGTTTGTGAAAAAGTGGAAATCAAGATAGCGATCAGCGGCAAGCATCAGCGCGGCGACACTCAAAGGCGGCATAGCAAAGACGATCAAGATCGAACTGCAAATGATTGTCCAGCAATACATCGGCAGCCGCATGAACGTCATGCCCGGCGCGCGCAACTTGTAGATCGTTACAGCAAAATTGATACCGGTCAGTGAGGTGCCAATGCCCGAAACAACGATTGCCCAGATCCAGTAATCCGGTCCAACACCGGGATTGAACGCCGCGCCGGTATACGGTGGATAGGCTGTCCAGCCGCCGGTCGAAAACTCTCCAATCACCAGCGACACCATCAGCATCATGCCTGACGAAACCGTAAGGCCCAGACTAATCTGGTTTAGTCGCGGGAATGCCACATCGCGCGCGCCGATCATCAGCGGGACAATGTAATTCGCAACACCAAAGACAAAGGGAACGGCAACAAAGAAGACCATGATTGTGCCGTGAGTGCTGAAAAGCTCGGCAAAATGTTCGGCTTCGAGGAAACCGTCGCCGGGCCCGGAAGCCTGCTGCGCGCGCATGACAACGCCTTCAAGCACACCGCGTGCCAGCATCACGATGGCAAAGACGATATACATGACACCGATCTTCTTGTGATCGACGCTGGTCAGCCAATCGCGCCACAGGGGTGTCCACAGACGAAACCAGCTCAGCAATCCTACGACAACAACAACGCCAATAATCACAACAGCTGCGGCTGTATTGGCCACGATCTCATTAGTATTTGGGTTCTGGATCAACCCGGCAATCGGAAAAGCGTCCCAACTCAGACGCCCGAAGAAACCTGTCTCGGTCGGCGTCATTTTTGCGCCTCCTGCCCAAATGATGCAGTTCCAGGCTGTAGCTCGATCGGTAAAGGCTGACCGCTGTGGTAGCGGCTCAGGATACTCCGGAACAGGTCGTCTTCTATTGAGAAGTAGAGCGCATCATCCGGCATCCGAGATGTTCCCAAAGCGGCCTGTACTTCATCCCTGTCAGTCCGCATGGCCAGTTTCCGATACGTTTCCTTGTCTAGTTGAATGCTGTTGTTACGCACTTCTTCGACCCAAGTGGCGAAATCCTCACCACTCATTGCGATGGTGCGGAACTTCTGCTTGGTAAAGCCCCGTCCGTTGTACTGAGTGTTTTCACCTTGCATCACTTCCGGCGCATCCGCGACAAGATGTAACTGGGTGGTCATGCCCGGCATCGCATAAATTTGCCCAGCCAGCGCGGGTATCATAAAAGACTGCATTACGGTATCGGTCGTCAGCGTCAATGCAATTTGCCGCTTTGTCGGAATTCCAAACTCTCCCACTGTGGCGATCCCGAGATCTGGGTACAGAAACAGCCATTTCCAATCCAGACCGACAACCTGAACCCGCAGCGCCGGATCCTCACCAAACGGTGCCGAATACGGGTCAAGCCGATGCGTCGCCTTCCAAAGATAAAAGGACAGCAGGGCCACGATTATTACAGGTAAGCCCCACATGACAAATTCCAGCTTGGCCGAGAAATCCCAATCCGGTGCGTAAGGCGCAATGCGGTTGCTTCGGCGGCGATACCGAAACGCTATTATCGGGACCAGCACCAATACCGGGATAACGGCCAGCAGGATCAATACGGTCGCGCGAAGCAAATGCGTCTTCTGAACTGCCGCTAATGGGCCTTGCGGGTCCATAAAGCTGTCGCTGGCCAAAGCTGGTTGCGCCGAAGCGATCAACAGGAACACAGCGGCAAGTCTGAGCAAGGATGGATTGGACGAAACGACTTGTGCCACAGCTGACTGTCCTCTCCTCATCTCGATCCCATCCAACTATCGGCAAGTGGGTGAAATTTCTCAAGAGTTTTCCGAACCACAAATTGCCATCCTCAGCTTTCTTTCAACTTTGGGTATAAACAGCGACGGGTCGCGCGGCATCTTCCCGTTGACTTGCAAGGCCAGTCGGGACAGAAAAATCGTCAATGCGTACTTTGCTTGTCACTCTAGGATTGATCCTTCTGTCCCAGACCGCACTGGCACAGGATCGTGCAGCAATTGAACGCCAGTTTCAGTCGTGGCTGTTGGAGACGATCTGGCCCAAGGCGCAGGCCAAAGGTGTTTCACGCAACACACTGCAACAGGCGTTTTCCGGTGTTACTCTGAACTGGGACCTGCCGGATCTGGTTCCGCCCGGACATAAACGCAAAACGCCCAAGGCGCAAAAACAAGCCGAATTTGGCTCGCCCAGCCGGTATTTCAATACGGGGTCAATTCAGGGTGCAACGTCTGTCGGGCGCAGGATGGCAAAGCAACACTCTGCGATTCTTGCCAAAGTCGAAAGCAATACTGGCGTTCCTGCTCGTATCATTCTGGCAATCTGGGGCAGAGAAAGCGGCTATGGGCAGGTGCCAATCCGCCATGATGCGTTCAGGGTTCTGTCGACCAAGGCATTCATGAGCACACGCGCGGAATACTTCACGGCCGAGCTTATCGCAGCTCTGCAAATCGCAGAAGCGGGGCCCCTGCCAGCCCGGCAAATGAAAAGCAGTTGGGCAGGCGCGTTAGGGCAACCCCAGTTCATGCCATCAAGCTATTTGGATTACGCCGCAGATGGCAACGGCGATGGACAGGTCGATATCTGGGGGTCATCCGATGATACAATCACTTCGATTGGCAACTACCTGAAAAAGCACGGCTGGATCGCCGGGCGTGACTGGGGTTTCGAAGTGTCTGTGCCGGCAACCGTTTCATGTACATTGGAAGGACCCGACCAGGGGCAGTCAATTCAGCAGTGGGAAGCGATGGGCATAAACCGGGTCTCTGGCAAACCTTTTCCAGCCCACGAGATGAAGGGGGTAGGTTACCTGATGATGCCAGCAGGACGATTTGGTCCTGCTTTTCTTGTCACTCCGAATTTTTACGTTCTGAAGGAATACAACAAAAGTGATCTGTATGCTTTGTTCGTCGGCCATGTCGGTGACAGAATCCAATTTGGAAGCGACGATTTTGCAGGGCGGTGGGGCAAGGTCGGCGGTTTGTACCGTTCTGACATCGCAAAGATGCAGGGCGCGCTGGAAAGCTTGGGGTACGATGTCGGAGGCGTTGACGGCTTGCCAGGTTTCAAAACCCGCCGATCAATAGGCAGATGGCAGGAAACGATGGGTGTTGCACCTACCTGCTTTCCTGAAGCCTCGATGACAACGAAACTGGCCCGATAAGGCACCAAGCATGCGTTGAACGGTCGCTCTCGACTTGCTGAAGCATCTTATCGCCGGTCGCAACAGACCGCATTTATCATCAATCTTAATGATTTCGACCATATTGTTGCTCTTTCAAAAACGGACTTGATGCGTCAGATCATGTATTTCCAAGAAGCTCGGATGTTTGCCGACGGGTTACTTGTGCCCTTAAGACACGTTACTTGACGCAACTTGCGACTAAGTGAGCCGTGTTAATTCCAGTTAAGTAATCCCTTCCATCTGAGTTCTTTTTGACCGCGCAGTCCAAAACTACTTGTCATAACAAGGCGATATGCCCATCCAAAGAAAGGCACGCGGAACTCCGTTCGGGGGCTTTTCAAGGCAAGTGATGCTGCTCCAAAATATCAACTTTCCGTGATCGACAAATCGTCGCCAGATTTTTGGCACAGAGTTGTAAGGGAAGGGTCGCTGGGAACTGTCGTTCGGGCCTTGTATACAGGAAACAACGGAGTCGGCTTTTGACTCGTCTGGACCAAGGTGGCACGATTTGGTCAATAACAGCCGGCACACTGGGCATGATTGATTGACACGGTTTTGAAGACTAAGAGGACATTCCGGATGTTTTCTGTTTTACCGGCCAAGTTTTGATTTGAGAGGCACCATGACACGCAAAGTCACCAAAGCAGTTTTTCCAGTGGCGGGAATGGGAACCCGGTTTTTGCCGGCAACCAAGTCCGTTCCGAAAGAGATAATGACGTTGGTGGACCGCCCCCTGGTGCAATATGCAATCGATGAAGCCCGCGCCGCTGGGATCAAAGAGTTCATCTTTGTGACGTCTCGCGGGAAATCCGCGCTTGAAGATTACTTTGACCATAACCTCGTCCTCGAACAGGAACTAATGGCCAAAGGGAAAAACAAGCTTCTCGATATCCTGAACAAGACCAATATGGAAAGCGGCGCGATCGCCTATATCCGCCAACACAAAGCCTTGGGTCTGGGCCACGCCGTTTGGTGCGCGCGCCGCTTGATAGGCGATGAACCTTTTGCCGTTATGTTGCCTGACGATGTGATTGCTGCAGACAAACCATGTCTGCAACAAATGGTCGAAGCCTATGAGGAAACGGGCGGCAACATGGTGGCAACGATGGAGGTTCCGCCAGAAAAGACAAGTTCGTATGGCGTGCTGGATGTTGTCGACAGTATCGGCCCGGTCATTCCGGCCAAGAGCATGGTTGAAAAGCCTGAACCATCGAAAGCGCCATCCAATTTGGCCGTTATCGGGCGCTATATTCTTCGACCTTCCGTGTTAAACAACCTGAACGCAATGAAAACCGGAAGCGGCGGTGAAATCCAACTGACTGATGCAATCGCCGAAGATATCGCATCCGGCGTGCCCGTTTTTGGCTACAAGTTCGACGGGCAGCGTTTCGACTGCGGCTCAAAATCCGGTTTTCTGCAAGCAACCGTTTCCTTTGCCCTTGCCCGTGACGACCTGCGTGATGACCTGAGCCAGTATCTGAATGACATCGTTGCAACTGGAAAAGCGGCCCAGTAGCCAAGGGATCACTCATTCCACAAAAAGAACTGAAAAATATCGTTGGTCATCAGCAATTCAGGGGCACGCGCATGAACAGAACGGTCTATCCAGTCATCCTGTGTGGTGGTTCAGGAACGCGTTTGTGGCCCCTGTCGCGCAAAAGCTATCCCAAGCAATTCGTCCCACTTGTCGGCAAAACCAGTCTTTTACAAGATTGTGCCGACCGGATGCTTGGGCCCTCGCATGCGCCCTATGCCAAACCACTGGTTCTAACCAACGATGCCTTTCGGTTTATTGTCCCTGAACAGTTGACAGCTGTGGGGATCGCCCCCGGCCCGATCCTGATTGAGCCTGAAGGGCGCAACACGGCCCCTGCCGTACTGGCGGCTGCGTTGTACCTTGCCTTACGTGATCCGGATGCCATCATGCTGGTTGCACCTTCAGATCATGTGCTTCCAAACAAGGCGGCTTTTCATCAGGCAGTCGACATAGGCGTGCGCGCAATTGCCGAACGAGGCGATCTGGTGACATTTGGCATCACGCCCACTCGGCCCGAAACCGGGTATGGCTACTTAAAGCTGAACGACGCCCCAGACGCGTCCGAGGGTGCAGTTCGCCTGGATCGGTTCGTGGAGAAACCGGATCTGGAAGCGGCGCAGGCGATGGTGAAAGATGGCAGTTACCTGTGGAACTCCGGCATCTTCCTGTTTGCGGCACGTGACATCGTTGCCGCATATGAAAAGTACGCTAGCACCCTTGTTGCACCTGTCCAAAAGGCCGTCGACAGCGCAAAGACAGATTTGGGGTTCCTGAGATTGGATCCTTCAGCTTGGGCTGACGTCGATGACATATCGATCGACTATGCGGTCATGGAAAAAGCTCCCAACCTCAGCGTGGTTCCCTATTCCGCAGGTTGGTCTGATGTTGGCAGTTGGACGGCTGTTCAAGAATTGTCAGATCCTGATGAAAATGACATAGCGACACATGGGGAAGTAACCACAATCGACTGCCGCAACGTTCTGATACGATCAGAATCGCCAGCGCAGGAAGTGGTGGCAATGGGGCTTGAGAACGTTATCGCAGTTGCGATGCCAGATGCTGTGCTGGTTGCCAGCATGGATAAAGCCCAGGACGTCAAGCAGGCTGTTGCTGCCTTAAAGGCAAAAGGGGCCAAACAGGCAGATACGCTTCCGGTCGATCACCGCCCCTGGGGCTGGTTTGAGAGCCTCGTGATCGGTGACAGATTTCAGGTCAAGCGAATCCATGTGCATCCGGGCGCAGCGCTCAGCCTGCAGTCCCATCACCACCGGTCCGAGCATTGGATTGTGGTAGAGGGCACCGCCAAGGTCACAATCGATGATCAGGAACGGTTGGTCAGTGAAAACCAGTCAGTCTATATCCCGCTGGGTGCTGTGCACCGGATGGAGAACCCTGGCAAGGTGCCCATGGTATTGATCGAAGTGCAGACCGGCACCTATTTAGGCGAAGATGACATCATTCGATATGAAGACATTTATGCCCGGGATTAAGCGGCGACATAGTTCTCCACAGGCCATACTCGGGTCGGCTTATCCCCGGAGATACTCAGGTTAACAGATCATTTCCTGTGCGGTCGGCCAGGTCAGACGAGATTGACGCGCCTTACGGCAGGGTGGCGCGCAACCGATTTTCGGACCGACAGCCACAGGAGGCCCCCCCGTGTCACAGATCTCACCCAGACTGCACCTGCCTTTTCTGCAACCTTCGCAGGCCCAAAAACACGTCATCCACAATGAAGCACTGCGACAGCTTGATCTGGTCGTTCAACTTTCAGTACAGACGACCAATGCCAGCACCCCGCCCGTAGTCCCCGAGCAGGGCGATATCTATGCTCTGGGCGCCACCCCCACCGGGGACTGGGCCGGACATGCAAGAGAGCTTGCCGCATGGCTGGACAACGCCTGGCATTTCTTGACCCCGTATGCGGGCTGGCGTGCCTGGGACGAAGCCACTGGTGAACTGAAGTTCTGGAATGGGTCTGACTGGCTGCCCTTGCCCGTCAATACTCAGAACCTGGATGGTATCGGGGTGGCGACAAGTTCGGACGTTACGAATCGCTTGTCTGTCCGAAGCCCGGCCACGCTTCTGAGCCACGAGGGCGGCGGGCATCAGCTGAAGATCAACAAGGCGGGTGCCAGCGATACGGCATCGCTGGTGTTTCAGTCGAACTGGACCGGCCACGCTGAAATGGGGTTATCCGGAAGTACGGGGTTCTCAATTAAAGTGTCCCCTGACGGAGGTACCTGGACGGAAGCTCTGACTTTTGACCCTACGACCGGAACAGCGGCTGGTGCAGCTATTCAGGGTAATATGACGGATACCACTCCGGGTCGCCTGATGCGTGCCGACTACGGCTATGGGCCGGGCAACCTTCTGGGGGCGGTATCAGAAGTTGGCGGCACACCAACCGGTGCTGTCATAGAGCGCGGAAGTAATGCCAGTGGCGATTTCACGCGTTTTGCTGATGGAACCATGATTTGCACCGCCGTGTTGCTTCCTGTCGCATGTACGACCGCTGAAGGCGCATTATTCGCAAGCGCTGCAATGACGTGGGACTACCCAGCGCCATTTTCCTCTGCGCCAAGCGTTAGTGGCAGCGCTGGAGCTAATAATCGCTTCATCGGGTTTGATGTGCCCGGAAACACTCAAGTTACCTGCAAAGCCCTCTCCTCAACTTCGGATGCAGTCGCTTTTTCACCAAGTGTCATCGCCATAGGGCGCTGGTTCTGAGTACAGCTGCCGCCTGAACTGTGGTTCAGGCGGTTTTTTTGTGTAGTCGACCCATTTCTTTAGCAATCACCGATTTCATTGGACCCGCCACAGACGCCTTGCTCCGGGCGAAAAGCGAGCGACGCAACACCACACGCCTGGTGGCTGTTTATTACTGATCCATGCCCAGAATTGTATCTTCTCAGCTGACAATGGCCGTGATTCAACAGTTTCTGCGCTGCACGACGGACTTTAGAAACTCCTTTCCAGCACTTATTGCCTCAAAAACAACAAGAAAACGTGGGAACTCAACAGCCATACCTGTAAATCATTGAAACCGGCCCTGGATTCTTCGATTGTGCCCGCGCCGTTGATAGTAATTGGTAAAAAAGGATTTGGCAGATGCGCATTGCAATGATCGGCACAGGTTATGTGGGCCTTGTGTCCGGTGTGTGTTTCTCGGACTTCGGACATGATGTGATTTGCGTTGATAAGGCTGAGCAGAAGATCGATATGCTCAAAGCCGGACAGGTGCCTATTTATGAACCGGGTCTGGACGTGCTGATGGCACGAAACGTCGTGGCTGGCCGTCTGAGCTTTACAACCGATCTTGCAGCCGCAGTGGACGGCGCGGATGCTATCTTTATTGCAGTTGGAACGCCGACCCGGCGTGGAGACGGCCATGCGGATCTGACCTATGTGATGGCAGCGGCGGAAGAAATCGCTCAGGCTGTCACCGGGTATACCGTTATCGTCACAAAATCGACTGTGCCCGTCGGAACAAACAGAAAAGTGCAGGAAACAGTCAAGGCCGCCAACCCCCAGGCCGAATTTGACGTGGCTTCGAACCCTGAATTTCTTCGCGAAGGCGCGGCAATCGACGATTTCATGCGCCCGGACCGCGTCGTGGTCGGCGTGGAAAACGACCGCGCTGCCGAAGTGATGGCAGAAATATATCGCCCTCTGTATCTGCGCGACTTCCCGATCCTGACCACCGATCTGGAAAGTGCCGAGATGATTAAATACGCCGCCAACGCGTTTTTGGCGACCAAGATCACCTTCATCAATGAAATCGCAGGACTGTGCGAAAAAGTTGGCGCGGATGTTAAAGAAGTTGCGCGCGGCATCGGCCTTGACGGGCGGATCGGCAACAAATTTCTGCATGCAGGACCCGGCTACGGTGGTTCATGTTTTCCAAAAGACACGGCCGCGTTGGCGCGGATCGGGCAGGACCACGCGCATCCAATGCAGATCACCGAGACCGTCATCCGCGTTAATGACGAAATCAAGAAGCGGATGATCGAGAAAATTCGTGACGCATGTGACGATCATTTCAACGGCAAGACCGTGGCAGTTCTGGGTGTTACGTTCAAACCCAACACAGACGATATGCGCGACGCACCATCACTGTCCATCGTCCCCGCCCTAATAGGCGGAGGCGCAAAGGTGCGTGTTGTTGACCCACAGGGAAAATCTGAAGGGGAGGCGCTCTTGCCGGGCGTCGAATGGTGCGACGATCCGTATATCGCCGCGCGGGGCGCGGATGTTGTTGTGCTGCTGACGGAATGGAATGAATTCCGCGCGCTGAACCTTTCCGAAATTGCGGCGTCAATGAAATCAGCCAGGATGGTTGACCTGCGCAACATCTACTCGAAAACTACGGCGCTGAAGTCAGGATTTGACACCTATGTCGGCGTTGGGCGCTGAAAGCGTGCTTCCCGCCGCACGCATCTTCAAGTGGTTGACGGATCATAGTGCGGCAGTCCAGACCCGGTAACGGCCTTGGCCGGTGACTTCACGCACCAGACCTCTCCGGGTGAACAGGTCAAAATTCCGCTGAACCGCCGCGCGCGAAGAAATGGTAAGTTCTTCCGCAAGCGGGGCCGAGACCATGGGCCACGCCGCCAGAGCATCAATCAGACGCGGGGGGGTGCGACCGCTCAAATCATGCGTTGCGTCGCGCGCCTTGCCCTCCCAGGCACTGATCCGGTCGAGGTGCAGCAAGGCCGCAAGAACGGCTTGCCCGGCGCCCAGTATCCAAGACCCTAACTTTTCCGTCGGCCCACCCGTTCCGCGCAACGCACCCGGACCAGACAGCGCCAGTGGCATGAACGTTGCGCCGCCGCGCCCCATCGAAGCCGCGTGCCGCGCTGCGATGATTGCCGCCTCGGTGTCGTGTCCGACGCCCTGCGATATAGCTCGCCAAGCATGAAACGCGATCGCCGATTGTGTTACTGGGTGCAACCTTTCAGCATTCTGCATGACTTCGGCCAGATCAACGATCGCTTCGGGCGTCGCACCAGAGCCCTGAGCCAGACGGTCGAGAAACGCTGTCAACCCGCTTTCCCACCCGCCTGTAGCCGGGCCTGCGCCTGAGCTCAGACGGCGCACGGCCCAACCTGCCCGAAACAGCGCCTGCACGTCATCGTGGGTCGCGCCGATCCTCAGACCCGTCCACAAAGCCAGGCGGTCTACGCTGACCCGATCCCCTGTCCACCACCCCAGATCGGACGTTTCCATAAGTGCCAAACGGTGCGTCCACCCCTCAGGCCCCGAACGCAGCCGCTCATCCAGAGCGCCAAAGGTCAGGGCAAGATCAGCAAGCTCTGCCGACAATTCTGATTGTGCCGAATGCCAATCGCGCGGATCGAACAACGGGCGCTGATCTGATCGGGGACCAGGCAGAAAGAAATCTTCCTCCACGTCCTGGTCCGGGGGCAAAAACCAAGGGTCGTCCTCTTCTGCCGGATCGCCGTCATAGATACTGGCTGGGCCAAGATCATCGACCTCGTCTTCTGGAAGGAGCATGGTTTTCTTCGACGTCATACCCGGCATTCTTCGGGCATTTGCAACTGTTCACAAGGGTTTTCCATCAGCCCGAGAATGTACGGGTCAACACTTCCAGTTCAGCGCTTAAATCCGTATGCGGGGAACTGCCCAACAGCATATATCCATAACCGCCTTGCTCCCACTTTGCAGTTGCCAAACCGCTCAAGACCGATAGTTGGACGTCGGTACTTGGGGCATTCGGTCCTTGGCGAATAACACAGAAGGCAAGTGGTCGACCCTGATCATCAGCAAAAACCACTTGGATCAAGGGCTTGCCTTTGAATGAAAGAACCTGCGCACGCTTCAGCTCCAACCCTGGCAGTGCTTCCAGTATGTCCTGATTCAGCGATCGTCCTAACTCAGCTTCGGCCATTGCAAATTGCTTGGCCAGCGACGCGTCCGAACTGTCCAGCGATGCAATCGTTTCCGGCACGTAAAGTGATTGATAGATCGCGGCCTGCTGGGCCCAGCTTAAACCTGCTGGCCGGGTGGCCCAGAATGTTACGGCGACGGCTGCAAACGCCGCGCTGGCAGCCACCGCAACAAGACGCAGAAACCCGTTAATGCCGGGCCGCGTCGTTTTTTCCGGCAGGTCCACCTTCGGCGCTTCAGCGGGCAGGTTCTCAAAAACGCCCCGAACAACTAGCGCAAACGGATCCAGCGCCATCAGACGATGTTCCAACGTAGCGTCATCTTCAACCGCAGCCTCAATAGCGCGGGTCTGAGCCTCGTCCAGGCTGCCTTCCAGATACGCTAGAAGCGTCTCGTCGGAAAACGTCATTTGCCACTCCGTCGCGCGGTGTCCGCTGCATCAATCTGCATCACGGTTTTAAGTTTCTGCCGGGCATTCGAAAGCCGGCTCATGATCGTGCCAATTGGAACCTCCAACAAGGCAGCTGCTTCGCGATAACTGTACCCCTCAACGAAGACGAGCATTACCGCTTCGCGCTGTGCCTCAGGCAACTGCATCACTTGATTAAACACTTCAGCCGCGAAAATATTCGTTTCTGTGTCTGGTCCCGTTGCAACCAGATCCGCTTCGGGGGTCACCGACAGCGCCTGCGCGTTCCGAACCGACCGCGAACGCAGCTCATTCAGCCAGATCGACCGGCAGATTGTCATCAACCAGCTGTCCAGACGGTTATGCGACGTCACCTGATGATGTCGTTCAAGCGCGCGCAAACATGTGGCCTGCAACAAATCGTCCGCTACATCCGAGGCACCCGATAATGCCAGCGCAAACCGCCAGACACGCTTCGAATGCGTCTGAACCGCATCGCGGACGGCTTGTTCAGAAGTCATCTCAGCTCTCATCGAATGATCGCGACCTGCTTGTGTTTCTCAATCGCGGATCGGACCCGCAAGGGCAGAATTGCCATATTTAGCAGTGAAATGAAACGAAACTCCTGCTCCAAGCAGTCACGTTTGCGTCTGTAATTGTTGCAGCGCCTGTTTCTGCAACCAACTGGGTGTTGGATACTGGCCATTTGCGGCAGTT
This sequence comes from Ruegeria sp. YKSF131, assembly GCF_059612645.1. Classification (NCBI taxonomy): domain Bacteria; kingdom Pseudomonadati; phylum Pseudomonadota; class Alphaproteobacteria; order Rhodobacterales; family Roseobacteraceae; genus Ruegeria; species Ruegeria sp. YKSF131. The sequence goes on from NZ_JBXWQZ010000034.1 coordinate 45,098, forward strand.
GTATTGGTTTCGACCAAAGGCATGGTGTTCCAAAGCACATAAGCCGTTCGATTGCGGTTATGGATTGCTTGAGTATTTGGTATTGGTTGCGGGTTTGGTGGTTAGGTCTTATTTAGCGTGTTTGGATGTTGGGATGGGTTGGTCTGCCGCAGGGTTGCATCTGTCCTTTAGGCGCGGCGGGATATGGGGTATCTGGGCGTGCGCACCGTT
>NZ_JBXWQZ010000035.1:0-45251 GCF_059612645.1 Ruegeria sp. YKSF131
AGGTCCGAAATCGGCATCATCGCCGAGCCAATGATCCCAAACGCATGCTCAATTCCATGCATCTGCAAAACCTTAACAAAGGCCTCTTCCGTCGTCATCTTCATAGGGGTGTTTCCTTATCTTCAGAACGCTAAAGCGTTGGTAAATTACAGTATTTCGTCTCTTAGGTAATAGCCGACATACGCCATGCGCTGACCCAGACGGCGGAAGGGTGTCAGGATGCCGTGACTCGGAAGCGGGGACGTGAAGATCGGCAGGGCAAAGGCCTTGTCTTTCTTGCCCGCGATCAGCTGTGCCATACGACGCCCGGCCTGAGCCGAGTACATCACGCCGTTGCCACCATATCCCATCGCGTAGAACACGCGCTGTTCCGGGTCCGGTTGAAAGATACGCGGCATCATATCGTGGCTAACATCGACCCAGCCCCACCACGAGTAATCGAGGTTGATATCCGTCAGCGCCGGAAACTTTCGGGCGAGGCCCTTTTTCAGAAGCTCCAAATGTTTTTCGTTCTCGGCGTCTCGTCCTGTTACCGCGCTGCGGCTGCCGATCTGCATCCGGTTGTCAGGCAATAAACGATAATAATGGCGCAGGGTGCGCGTGTCCGTCAGGGGCGATTTGGTCTGAATGCCACACTCATCCAGCTCGGCCTGGGTCAGCGGCCGTGTCACCATCGAGTTGGACAGGATAGGCATCAAGCGGTGCTTTGTGCGCGTGTTCAGACCCGGCGGGGTATAGCCCGCGGTTGCCAAGGCCACCGTTTTGGCGCGGACGATGCCGCCCGGTGTGCGCAGGTGATGCACGCCGTTCTTCGTCTGCCATCCCATAACCGGGCTGCCGGTGTGAATTTTCACCCCCAAACGACGCGCCATGTTGACATAACCGAACGCCAGTTTACCCGCATGGATACAGGTCCCGTCAGGTTCCCACATGGCGCCTGCGGCTTCCATATCGCGCACGTGTTTTTCATGCAGTTCTTCCCGGGAGAGGATGCGCGAACCATAGCCGAACACGTCGTTGAGCAGCTTGCTCTCTTTCTTGAGGGACGGCATGACCTTGTCGCGATGCGCGATGTAGTAGTGGCCACCCGGCTGCGGGTCGCATTCGATATCGTCGGACGCAATCAGATCGTTGAACAGCTGAAACGCTTCTGTGACCTCGGCATGCATGCGCTTGGCCACGTCCGTTCCCCACCGTTCGATCCACTGCGACCGCTTGAGCCGCCCGGATGAGATCTGGGCCTGCCCGCCATTGCGGGTGGAGCAGCCCCAGGAGACGGTATTTGCTTCTAAAACAACGGCTTGAATGCCGTGTTCCTTGGCAAGATGAATGGCGGTCGACAGACCGGTATACCCCGATCCGATCACCACCACATCCGCATCCATATCGCTGGACACAGGTCCATCATCGGCCGGAGGTGTTCCGGCCGTTCCAATCCAATACGTGGGCGCGTGGTCGCGATTGTGACCCGGACCCGCATCAATGATCGGGTCATATTTGGGGTCATAACTGGCCTTGGGCCAGTGACGCGGGATGCTGTTATCCACCATTCTTGTTTTTCTCCGAGGCTGCGCGCAGGGCGGCGGATCAGGCTTTGAACATTGGGCGCGCTTTGCGAAGCGCCTGTTTTACAATGATTTTACCGTCACGAACGGTGAACAGATCCGCACCTTCGGCTTCGATCCGCATTCCGTTTGCGTCGGTTCCCGAGAAGGTCCACTCGGATACGGCACGATCACCGTGGACAAAGTGGCTGTGATGATCCCAATGGGCGTCTTTCATGCCTGCCCAGACGCCCGAAAACGCGGCGGCGATGGCTTCGGCACCTTCAACCTTGTTGCCGTATTTCTCGTCACCGGCCACGGTGTAGAACACGCAGTCGTCGGCGAAGTGGGTCATCACGCCGTCGATGTCGTGGCGGTTAAACGCGTCAAACGTATCCGCCAGGTCCTGCGTGGTCAGGGTTTTGTTCATTTTGTACTTCCTTGTCAGTGGGGTTGTTACATTTCGTCCGGGTTCGGAACGATCAGTGTCGGGATCCTGGAGCGCCGCAAAACGCGTTTTGCGACCGTGCCCAGGAAGGTATGCGAAAAGCCGTGATCATGCGCGCCCAGCACGATCAGATCACAACCCAGTTCGACCGAGCGGCGCAGGATCACTTCTGCCGGATGGCCATCAGTCACCTCGACCGAGGTGACCTGATCGCGAATTTTCCCGTCGTCGCCGTCGAACTGCGCCCAGAACTTGGCTTGCCGTTCGGCCAGAACCTTGCGCACCATCTCGTGACGACGCTCAATGGCGGTCTTGCGGGTCTCTTCGTTCATGATGAAGATTTCCATCGTGATCTTGGCGTCGTCCGACAGGGGTTCATTCACGTGCAACACGTGAATCTCCGCCCCGGTGGCCTGCGCGATGCTTGCGGCATGGCGCATGGCGTGACCCGAGTTTTCGGACAGGTCGGTGGCAAACAGGATGTTGGAGACCATCTGTTTCATGTCGTCATCCTTTCAGATCAGTAGCCAAACAGCCGTGGAAGCCACAGCGACAGTTCAGGGAAGAAGGCTATAATGAAGATCGCCACCGTGTTTGCCGCCGCAAAAGGCAGCGCGCGCAACGAGATCTGTTCGATCGAGATGTTCGAGATACCCGATGCGATGAACAGGTTCTCGCCCAGCGGCGGGGTCTGGAACCCGATGCCCAGCGTACAGACCATCACCACGCCAAAGTGGATCGGATCGATACCAACCGAATACGCCACCGGCAGCATTACCGGAACAAGGATCAGGATGGTGGCCAGTGTTTCCATGAACATGCCGACGAACAGCAGGAAGAAGATGATCAGCGCCCAGATTACATAGAGGTTGTCGGTGAAGCTGAGCATCGAATCTGCGATGATCGCCGGGATCTGGTTTTCCACCAAAAGACGTCCGAACACCGTAGCGGTGAACAGGATCAGCAGGACGCGACCGGTCAGCCATGTGGTGGCTTCAAGCGACTGGAACAGCGACTGCCAGGTCAGTTCGCGATAGATGACTACCCCCACGAACAGGGTATAGAAGATCGCGACGATTGCAGCCTCGGTCGGGGTGAAGAAGCCGGTATAGATACCGCCCAAGATCACCAGCGGCGCCATCAAAGACCAGAACCCGCGATACATTTCGCAGCCCACATGGCGGATCGACCAGCCTTCGGCGACGCCTTTGTAGCCGCGCTTTTTCGACATGAAGTAGTTCAGGATCAGAAGGCTAGTGGCGATCAGGAAGGCGGGTACGAACCCGGCAATGAACAATTTCGAAATCGAAACCGACTGGAAGGTGCCGAATTTCTCGACCGCTTCGGGCGGCGGGGCCATACCGAGCGCGGCAATGCCGAAGATCACCATCGGGATGGAGGGAGGAATGATAATCCCGAGGCCGCCAGAGGACGCAGTGATCGCCGAGGCATAGCCGCGCTCATAGCCGCGGTCGATCATTGCCGGGATCATCAGCATCCCAACAGCCGCGGTTGTTGCCGGGCCCGAGCCCGAAATTGCACCAAAGAACAGACAGGCCATGACCGTTGCGGCCGAAATACCACCGGTGAAAGGACCGGCCAGACTTTCGGCAACGTTGATCAGGCGTTTTGAGATACCGGCAGCCTCCATCAAGGCCCCGGCGAGGATAAAGGCTGGCAGCGCCATCAGCGGGAACGAGCCCACGGATGTAAAGGCGATCTGCACGAATTTGATCGGGTTATCGCCCAGATAGAGAAACGAGATCAGCGACGCGACACCCAGCGCCACCGTGATCGGCGCGCCAATGAGCAGCAAGAACAGAAATGATCCAAACAGGACCGTGACGATTTCGGATTCCATGATTTAACCCCCTGCCCTTAGGATTTCTTTGCTGCTTCGGTCGCAGCTTTGATTTCGTCGAGGTCGATCTGATCGGGATCGTGAATGTCCTCGCCTTTGACAAGGCGTAGGTAATTCACCTGAATGATGCGGACGGTCATCAGCGCAAACGCGATGGGCAGCACCATGTAGATATACTTCATCTCGACACCCAGGGTCTGGGATTTCCAGAACTTGTTCATCTTGTTGAAGACAAAATCTGTCGCCAGATAGAGGAAGTAGACATTGAAGAAGAGCCAGAAGAGATCGGCGAAGGCTTCGATGTACTTGATCGCCCCCTCAGGCAGGAACTTGAACTGGAATGTCACGCGGTTATGCGCCCCTTTCAAGGCGGCGTAACTTGCGCCGAAATAGACGAACCATACGAACATGTAGACCGAGAGTTCTTCGATCCAGCTGACCGAAAAGCCGAAGACTTCGCGCGCGATGATCTGCACGAATAAAAGGCAGACAAAGCCGGATAAGAGTATCCGGCAGATGACACTTTCTATGTTGTCCAGAAATTTCCAGAACATGTGGTTTCACTCCTCCCTGAGATGAGAAGAGCGCCGTGGCGCTCTTCCCGGTATCGCTCTGCGGCGATTATTGCTGCACCGGCTCGCGGCCAATGGCTTCCAGAACGGTGTTCAGTTTTTCGACGCCACCGATGGAGTCGTAGAACTGGGGCCATACGGCACCTGTCGCCAGTTCGATGAACTCGGCTTCGTCGTTTTCGGGATCGATGATCTCCATACCTTTGGCGGTCAGCTCTTCCTTGATGGCGGCTTCGGAATCCCGCAGGAACTGTGCGGAAGCCAGGGTGGCTTCCTGTCCCGCTTCAAGGATAATTGCCTGATCTTCTGCGGACAGGTCCTGGAAGACCGCTTCTGAAACGATCAGCGGTTCGATCGAGAAGATGTAACGCAGGTTGGTGACGTGGTCCTGAACCTCGTAGAACTTCATCGCGTTGATGGTCAGGTAAGGGTTGTCCTGCCCGTCAACCACCTTGGTTTGCAGTCCGGTGAAGGTTTCCGACCAGGCCATTGGCGTCGGGTTGATGCCCCATGCCTTGTAGGTTTCGATCATGATCTCGTTCTTGGGAACGCGGATGACCAGATCCTGAAGGTCAGCAACCGATTTGACCGGTTTTTTCGAGTTGGTCAGGCGGCGGAAACCGGTATAGGTCCAGCCGATGATGCGCACGCCGGCATCACGGATGGTGTTTTCGACCAGTTCCTGACCGATTGGGCCCTGAGTCAGCTTTTCGGCATCTTCCAGGCTGAGGATCACGTAAGGCAGCGTGAAAACACCGACCGAAGGCGAGAACGGCGTGATGTTGTTGATTGCCAGCAGCGACATATCCAGCGTGCCGATCGCCGCCTCGTTCACGGTGTCCTGTTCGGACCCCAGCTGACCGTTCAGGAACAGCGTAGCGGTGTGGGCACCGCCCGATTTCTCTTCCAACGCCTTGACGAAGGCGATGCCCAGAGCTTCCTGTGCGCTTCCTGCGCTATCGCCCACCGCGATCTTGAAGTTCTTCGCATCAGCCGTGCCTGCAACCATCAGTGCAGCAACGGAAACGGCGGCGCTGATGGTGCCAAGCTTTTTGATAAATGACATGGATGTCCTCCCATTTGTCGTGTTTCGAGGTGCGCGATGGCCTGGGGAGAAGGTGGCCAGTCCGATTCTGCCTCGGCCACAAGAGGCTATCTTGCCAACATGGTTTCGTCGTTGTTAATATTTGCGCGAAAGGTTTCACAAATGTCGAACTTATAATATGAGACAGAACCCACTGGCCACCCGCATCGGGGACACGGACATTCGCCTTCTTCGGGTTTTCAAAACCGTTGCGGAAAGCGGAGGGTTTTCGGCAGCAGAAATTGAGCTCAACATCGGGAAATCAACAATCTCGAAACACATATCGGATCTGGAGCTTCGGCTGGATCTGAAGCTGTGCAACCGTGGCCCGGCGGGTTTTTCCCTGACTGAAGACGGCGAGAAAGTGCTGGCCGCGACAGAAGACCTGCTGATTTCGGTTTCGCAGTTCAGAACCGAAGTCAACGAGATCAAGCAGCAACTGGCAGGAAGTATCCGCGTGGCGCTGTTCGATCAATGCACCACGAACCCCGAAGCGCGCCTTGCGCGCGCCATTCACAGCTTCAACGAAGCCGCCCCTGCCATCCAGATCGAGTTGTCGATTGAACCGCCTAACGTCATTGAGACCATGGTTATCAGCGGGCAGCTGGATGTCGGGATCATCGCCCTGCACCGCCCCTCGGCAAGCCTGCATTATGCGCCGCTTTATGGGGAAAACATGTTTCTGTATTGCGGGCAGGCCAATCCGTTGTTCAGCCAGTCCGCTGACACGCTGAGCCTGCGGGACATTCAGGCGTTCAACTATGCGGGTCTGAACGTGAACTCGCCCAACCTGATCTACGGCCAGCAACTGGGGTTTCGGCGCGCCGCCAAAGTGCAGAACGAACAAGCCCTTGCAATACTTATTCTGTCGGGCAGCTATCTGGGCTTTCTTCCGGACCATCTGGCGCAGGAATTTGTTGATAAGGGGCTTATGAGGCAGGTGATGCCGCAGGAAATCAAATACAGAACGCGCTTTGCGGCGGTGACGCGGAAACAGCCGGATCCGACACGCGCGGCCAAACTGTTTCTGGAAACCCTGCTGAGCGTCCATTCCGAAGTGCCCTGAGCCCGGCCTCGTCGCCTGTTTGCGCGAGGGCACCCCGTTTATTAACCGAAGACATGCGCCAGCCGGGGGCGCACGGCCGCGCTTGTCGTGTCCACTAGGGCGAAAGGCACGGGGAAAATTGGTCGAAAACGTCTGATTGAAAACAAATTTGACTTGGCAATTCCAGTTTGATTTCAATCGGCGAAGACCATCACCTCTTGCCCCCAGATAACCGGAGAGCTGCATGTCATCCGACCCTGTTGCCGCCTTGCGCAATCAAACTGATCACGAGGCGCAATCATGAGCCGCGATGCCTTGCTGCAACCTTATCAGCTAAAGCACCTGACGCTGAAAAACCGGATCATGACAACCAGTCATGAACCCGCCTATCCCGAAGGTGGGATGCCGACGGAACGCTATCGTGCCTATCACGAGGTGCGGGCCAAAGCGGGGGTTGCGATGACCATGACGGCGGGGTCGGCCGTTGTCAGCCGCGACAGCCCGCCTGCGTTCAACAATATCCTGGCATACAAGGACGAGGTGGTCCGCTGGATGGCGGAGCTGACGGATGCCTGCCATGCCCATGGCTGTGCGGTGATGATCCAGCTGACCCATTTGGGGCGGCGCACGGGCTGGAACAAGGGTGACTGGCTGCCGTCCCTGTCGCCGTCGCACGACCGGGAACCAGCGCACCGGGCCTTTGCCAAGAAGATGGAAGATTTCGACATCGCGCGGATCGTGACCGATTACGCCGATGCCGCCGAACGGATGCAGGCCGCCGGGCTGGATGGAATTGAATTGCAGGCCTACGGTCATCTGATCGATCAGTTCTGGTCGCCGATGACCAATCGGATGGAGGCGCCCTTTGGGGGCAATCTGGACAACCGGATGCGCTTTGGTTTCATGGTTCTGGACGCAATCCGCGACCGCGTCGGGAGCGATTTCATCATAGGGGTCCGTTACACCGCCGATGAGGTGGAAAAGGGCGGCATAACCGAAGCGGAAGGGCTGGAGATTGCCCGAAGGCTGCGCGACAGCGGTCAGGTCGATTTCCTGAACATCATTCGCGGGCGTATTCATACCGACCCGGCCATGACGGACGTGATCCCGGTTCAGGGCATGAAAAGCGCACCCCATCTGGATTTTGCCGGGCGGGTTCGGGCCGAGGTTGGGATGCCGACCTTTCACGCCGCGCGCATTCCCGATGTGGCGACGGCGCGGCATGCGGTGGCCTCGGGCCTGCTGGACATGGTCGGCATGACCCGCGCGCATATGGCAGATCCGATGATCGTTGCCAAAATCCGGGCTGGACGGGAAGAGGACATCCGGCCCTGTGTCGGTGCCACTTACTGTCTTGACCGCATTTATCAGGCGGGTGAGGCGCTGTGTGTCCACAACCCGGCCACCGGGCGCGAATTGTCGATGCCGCATCTGATCCCCGCCGCTGAAACGCGCCGCCGCGCGGTGATTGTGGGCGCAGGCCCCGGCGGGCTTGAGGCGGCGCGGGTCGCGGCCGAGCGCGGGCATGACGTCACCGTTATTGAGGCCGCCCCCGCACCCGGCGGTCAGGTGCGGCTGACCGCGCAGTCCCCGCGCCGGGCCGAGATGATCGGGATCATCGACTGGCGCATGGCCCAATGCGCCGCACGCGACGTGACATTTTGTTTCAACACCTTTGCGGACGCCGATGCTGTAACTGCGCTTGCGCCGGACATGGTGGTGATCGCAACCGGCGGATTGCCCGAGGTGACGGTTCTGGAGGCGGGTAACGATCTGGCGGTTACTGCCTGGGATATCCTGACCGGTGATGTGCGCCCCGGCGACAATGTCCTTATCTATGACGATGCAGGGGATCACCCGGCCCTGATGGCGGCTGAGGCTATCGCGCAAGCGGGGGGGCGGGTAGAAATCATGACCCGAGACCGCAGTTTTGCCCCCGAAATCATGGGGATGAACCTGGTGCCCTACATGCGCGCCCTGCAAAAGACCGGTGCCGAGTTCACAGTCGCCCGGACGCTGAAATCATTGGTGCGATCAGGCAATCAGCTGGAGGCAGCCATTGGTACGGATTACTCGGACCTGATAGAAAAGCGCCTGTATGATCAGGTGGTTGTCAATCAGGGTGTTTTGCCGCTGGATGATCTGTACTTCGATCTGAAACCGCTGTCGCGCAACCTGGGCGCCGTGGATTATGAAGCGCTGGTCGGCGGGTCCGGCCCCGTGTTTCCGCAATCGGTCCCAGAGGCGGGGTTTGATCTGTACCGGATCGGCGATGCCGTTTCATCGCGCAACACGCATGCCGCCATTTATGATGCGCTGCGCTTGGGGCTTCGATGGTGAGGCCATTGAAAAACCCCCCGGCCAAGCACGCCACAAACAGCTTTTCACCTGACAGTCAGTCAAAGGACCGGACATGAGCAACACAGAGGTCATCGAAACCGTTTGGATTCCCATGCCGGACGGCGCAAAACTTGCGGCACGGCTTTGGCTGCCCGGCTCGGCCCGAGCAACGCCCGTTCCCTGTGTTTTGGAATACATCCCCTATCGCCGCCGGGATCGCACCCGGATGCGGGATGAAAGCATGCATCCGCATTTCGCCGCTGAAGGCTATGCGTCGATCCGGGTGGACATCCGCGGCTATGGCGACAGCGACGGGATTCCCGAAGACGAGTATTCGCATCAGGAGATTCAGGACGGGCACGACATCATCCAGTGGATTGCCGATCAGGACTGGTGCGACGGAAATGTCGGAATGTTCGGCAAAAGCTGGGGGGCGTATAACGCCTTTCAAGTGGCCGCTACCCGCCCGCCTGCGCTGAAGGCGATTGCGCCGGTGATGGGAACGGATGACCGCTGGCGCGAGGATATTCACTTTTACGGCGGCAGTCTGGCCAATGACAATTTCTGGTGGGGCTCGATCATGCAGCTGTACAATGCCATGCCGCCCGACCCCGAGATCGTGGGCGCAGATCGCTGGATCGACATGTGGCGTGCACGGTTGGAGGGGGGCGAATTCTGGCCCGCCATGTGGCTGGAACATCAGACCCATGATGACATGTGGCGGCGCGGTTCGATCTGCGAAAACTACGCGGATGTCGATGTGCCGGTGTATTTCTTTGGCGGATGGATGGACCTGTATCGCGACACTCCGTTCCGCATCGCGGAACACCTGAGCGGGCCGGTCAAGATCCTGATGGGCCCCTGGGCGCATCTGTACCCGCAAGAAGGGGTGCCGGGGCCCCGGGTCGATTTCGTCGGCGAGGTGATCCGGTTCTGGGACCATTGGCTGAAGGGGATCGACACGGGCCTGATGGACGAGCCGCCCTTGCGGTTTTTCCTGCAGGACAGTGCCGCCCCGTCCGGAACACATGTGCACCGCGACGGGCGGTGGATCGAGGAGCCAAGCTGGCCATCGCCACATGTCAAGGACCAGCCCTTGTGGCTGAATGACGGAACGCTGGACGCCTCCGCCGGGTCGGGCGGGGAAATGTCGATCTGTTCGCCGCAGAATTTCGGGGCCGCAGCGGGCGACATGTGTTCCTTTGCAATACCCGGAGATATGGCGGCAGATTGCCGGATCGAAGCCGCAGGGGCGCTGCAATTCAAAGCAGAGCCACTTGGAGAGCCGATCGATATCCTGGGCCAGCCCTCGGTAGACCTGACAGTTTCTGCCGATCGGGCGCAGGGTTTTGTTGCGGCCTTGCTGGTGGATGAGGCCCCGGATGGCGCGCAGACATTGATTGCACGCGGGTTCTGCAATCTGACCCACCGGATCAGCGACACTGAACCGACACCGATCACACCCGGCGAAGACATGCACGTGACTGTCCCGCTTTATGGAACCGGTTATCGGGTGTTGGCGGGTCATCGCATCGTTCTGCAAATCGCGTCCGCCTATTGGCCGGTCCTGTGGCCAGCGCCCGAGCCGGTTACGCTGACGATCCAACCCGGCACATCGCGGCTGATCCTGCCCGTGCGCAGCCAGCATGATGACGCGCCAGCCCCACGCCCCTTGCCCGAACCTCGGGGTCCCGACGTCGCCCCGCGGAAGACGAACGTTCGCTCCGGTTCGATGGAGCGTTCGGTCCACACCGATCTGACCAATGGCGAGGTGACACACAGGTATTTCCTTGACGGGGGTGTCTTTGGGCCGGTGGGCGATATTCGCCTCGACGATATCGGCACGGTGCTGAGCGATATGTCGGATCGACGCTATACCATCCAGCCGGATGATCCGTTGTCGGCAGTAGCCACAATGGAGCAAACCGCCGGTTTCGACCGCGAGGGGTGGTCCGCCAAGATCTGGACCTGTTCCGAACAAAGGGCGACTGCGACCGAATTTCACCTGACCGCTCGCCTAAAGGCGTGGTCGGGTGACGACCTGATCTTTGAGGAAGAACAGTCTTTTGTCATCCCCCGCAACGGGATGTAGGCGCAGAATGGTTTACAGACCTGCCGTCTTGTGATGCGTGGGCTGGTGTTCCCCTCGCGGGATCGAAATTGTTCAGGGCTCTCATCCGGGGGCAACGTGCATCAATCGGAACCTATCTTTGAGCGGGATTGCAAAACCCTGTAGCAATGACGAAAGAAAGCAGGACGAAGGAGAGTTGCCTTGACGAGTTTTTCTGAGAACCTGCGCGCCCTGCGGCATGAGTTTCACCGCAACCCCGAGCTTGGCTTTCAGGAGGACTGGACCAAGGCCCGGATCGCCGATCACCTGATAAGCCTTGGCATCGAAGTGCATGAGGGTGTCGGCGTTGTTGGTGTTCTGCGAGCGGGCCATGGCAACCGGTCCATCGGTCTGCGCGCGGATTTCGACGCCCTGCCCATTACCGAGGCCAACAACTTTGCCTACAAGTCTCAGAATCCGGGCGTGATGCACGCCTGCGGCCATGACGGCCATACGACCATGCTGCTGGGCGCGGCCGAGCTTTTGGCCAGGGATCAGGGCTTTGACGGCACCGTTGTCTTCCTGTTCCAGCCCAATGAGGAGCACGGGCTGGGTGCGCGGGCGATGATTGATGAAGGCGTCCTGCGGGATTTTCCGATTGACGAAATCTATGGCGCGCACAATCTGCCGGGCGAACCCGTTGGGCGGGTTTCAACCCGCGCCGGTGTTGTTTGTTGCAGCGAAAGCCTATTCGAGATCACAATCACCGGTCAGGGCGGCCATGCCTCGATGCCCCATGTTGGGCGCGAGACACTTACGCCTGCAGCAGAGCTAGTTCTGGCCTTGCAGACCATCGTTTCGCGTAAGCTTGCCCCGGCGTCTGGCGCGGTCGTTTCTGTGACCGAGTTCATCACCGATGGGCAGCGCAACGTCCTGCCGGGTCGAACAGTGTTGAAAGGGGACGCACGGGCGATGTCGCCCGACGACCGCGCGCGGATTGAACACCACATGCGGCAGATTACGGCAGGCGTGGCGGAAAGCCACGGTGTCGCGGTGACGGTGGATTTCCGGACTGAATTTATCGAGGCGATCAACGATGCCGACGCCGCAACCCATGTGGTTTCAGCAGCAACAACGCTGGGTCTGGAGGTTGACGGCGACCGGACCGCCATGTCGTTTTCTGAGGATTTCGCGGAATTTGCGGCAGCGGTTCCGGGGTGTTTTCTGCTGATCGGCAATGGAACCGAGGGGTCGAATGGCCGCCCCCTGCACGCGAATGACTATGATTTCAACGACGCGCTGCTGCCATTGGGAGCAAACCTGTGGGCCGAACTGGTGCGGCAACGCCTGCCTGTGACCACCTGACTGTGCAGGACGATCCATAGATTTTCCGGATCGCCCGCTCAGGTCGTGCTGAAAATTCGCTATCGGATGCCGGTCTTTTCCAGAATGATCAGCGTGCTGCTTCGGTGGGCGCGCATGCCGAACCCGACCATTCAGCGCCGGATGCGCCGGTCAGGAACCCGTCGCTTAGCCTTATACCGGGATCGGCGACGCGCAGCGCATGTTCCAGATCGCCCCGGTCAAGTTGCCCATCCAGCCGCTGTCGGTAGAGCGCGCAGAGCCTTGGGAACCCCTGAGATTGCGGCGACAGGCGCAGGGCCGCGACGCCAGCACTTTGCAGCAACTCGATCTGATGATCCGTGCAGGCATAGCTGTCTGACAGGGTCTGCACACCGTTCATGGCCATGAACGGCTGTCCATCGCCGGTCAGCACTTCCAGCCCGTCGGGATCGTTTTCGCAGGCAAACTGGCAATTATCCTTGCTGCGCTCATGCAGGCGCGCGTGGTAACACCGGCCGGAGATGGCCAGCGGCAGGCGACCGTGGCCCCAAACCTCGACCGCGACACCCAAACTGGCGGCGGCTTGTGCCAGAACCCTGACCGAGGCGATTGGCAGTTCCGGCGGCAGGCATATGCGACGCGCCCCACGTGACGCCAGCCATGCCAATGTGCCTTCGTTATAGACATTGATCAGCGGTCCGACATCGAAATCGGTGTTTTCGGGCAGATGCGCCAGCGCAGTCAGATCGTTGATCTCGACCGTGACCCCCAGATCCGCCAGATCGGCGGTCAGCTTGCGTTCACGCTTGAGCGTCACCAGTGCAAGACTGGTCAGCGCAACCTGTTTGCCTGCCTCAACCAGCCGGGCAATCGCGTCGGGAATCCGGTCCTGATAAAACGGCAGGCGCTTGGAACAAACCAGCTCGCCCAGCACGATGCGGTCGACGGGGGTTTGGGCCAAATCCTCGTAAAAGGATGTCCAGCTATCGGCGGGCCAGAAAAACTGGTTGGGGCCAACGGTCAGTTCCATCGCGCTATCTCCAGGTTTTTTTGTATGCGCCGGTTGTCATGGCCTGCCCTTCGGACAAACGGGCCAGCATCCCCTCGGGCAGAGGGCGCCCGGCCTCAAGCGCGTCGACAGCGGCACGGAAGTTCCGAACCACCTGCGCAACGTAGGATTTCGAGCGCTGGCGCCCTTCGATTTTCAGCGCGGTGACACCGGCCTTCTGCAATTGCGGGATCAGCCGTTCCGCATTCAGGCTGACGGGGTCTTCGAACAAATGGCCCGTCTTTTCACCTGCGGAAAAGCACCCTTTGCACAATGTCGGATAGGGTGCAGGCTGATTTCGTTCGACCCGGTGGATCAGGTAACCGCCCAGGCGCGTGTTCAACGCGCCCTGATCGTTCTGGTATTCGACATGGCTGGCGGGCGAACAGACGCCGTTCATGTTCGGAGACAGCCCGGTGGCGTAAGAGGACAGTGAACAGCGACCTTCGGCCATCACGCAGAGCCCGCCGAACACAAATACCTCAGTCTCGACTTCTGTTTCGGCGTTGATGGCGGCGATTTCGGGAACCGACAGCACGCGCGGCAGGACCACACGTTTGACGCCGAAGGTTTCGGCATAGAAGTTGATCACATCGGCATTCGCCGCCGCGGCCTGCACGGACAGGTGCCTGCGCAGCCCCGGATGGTTGCGCGCGGCATAATCCAGCAGCCCGATATCGGCGAGGATCACGGCATCCGCGCCGCAGGTTTCCGCGTCGGCCACCGCGCGATGCCAGATTGCTTCGCTGCCGGCGCGGGGAAACGTGTTGATCGCAACCAGTACCTTGGCCCCGTGGTCATGGGCAAAGGCAACACCCGCGCGCATTTCGGCCCGGTCGAAGTTCAGGCCCGGAAAGTTGCGCGCGTTGGTTTCGTCATTGAAGCCGCAATAGACTGTATGCGCCCCGGCCTTGACGGCTGCGCGCAAGGCGGCGGGCGTTCCTGCCGGGCAGACGATTTCCATCACCATAGTCCAGCATCTTCCGGTCGAGTCAGGTACAGGCCGGTTCGACGTTCCACCAACGCGATCAGCTGCTTCAGCGGGCGCGCAAGCGGGCCGGAGAGGGCTGCGGCCTCGTGCGCGAGGTCCAGTTCCGCGTCGTCTATTGCGTTGCGCAGGGCCAGCGCCGCGGCCGTATCGCCCTCGATCACCAGATCACGTGAGAAGAACAGTGCATCGCCGTCAAATGCACCGTGAACCAGCCCAAGAAGGGCCGCCAGAGGGCCGGAAATACGCGCAACCCCTGACCCGCTGCGCCGGGTCAGTGTCACCTTTGGGGCACCGCCATTCGGATCAAGCAGCAGGACAACAGGCAAATCCGTCGGATCAAGAACGAAAACTGATCTTCCGTATGCGCCAAGCCGTTGAAACATTTCCGGGTTTTTCTTTGCGACCCGGCGCGTGAAGACCGTCAGCGACAGCGACAAGGGGCCAAGCGGCACTATCCGAAACATGGCCGCCAAAGCCGCCGGGCAGCGCGGTATCGGGTTCTGAGGAACGGGCAATGAGACCTCCTGCTGTCTCAACATTATGACCTTGGATGCCTTCCTAGGGCGATCGCGGCTGGGGTGACTTGACGGTTGTCAATTCGACCCCTCGCTTTCGTTGCTAGAGGGTGGAAACCACCGTCGGAGCAGTCCCATTCGCACCCTGCCGCAATATCCCAGCCTTCGGCATTTTCTGAAATGGTGCGAAGACACCGGACAGTTCAGGCGCATCCCTGATCCGGTTTCCGTACGCCATCAGATGACCGCTGTTCACCGCGCCGTGCTTGAGGCGGGTGGGCCGGTTCTGCAATTTGACCACCCGACAGACGTGTCCACTGATCGGTTCGATACCCCCGTCGTCGTCAACCTGTTCGGAACAGCGGAACGGGTTGCTGCCGGGCTGGGTGTCACACCCGCCGGGCTGGACGATCTGGGGGCCTTTCTGGCCGCGCTGCGGTCCCCGACGCCGCCGGACGGAGTGCGGGACGCGCTGGCCAGATGGCCGATGCTGAAGGCGGCCCTGTCGACCCGACCGAAACTGGTCAGAACTGCCCCGGTGCAAAGCCTCTGCCACAGCGGAGCGGATGTGGATCTGACCGCGCTGCCAATCCAGACCCACTGGCCCGGCGATGCGGGGCCGCTGATCACGTGGCCCGTGGTTCTTACCCGGCCCTACGGCAGCGATGCAAACGCGGCGCAAGGCTATAACGCGGGGGTTTACCGTGTTCAGGTGCTGGACCGGAACCGTGTCATCATGCGCTGGCTGCCTCATCGCGGCGGCGCGGCGCATCACAGGAGCTGGGCGAGGTGCGCCGAAAAGATGCCCGTCGCCATTGTGCTGGGCGCAAACCCCGCGACTTTGTTATCGGCGGCCTTGCCCTTGCCAGAAACGGTATCCGAGCTGACATTTGCCGGTGCCCTGAACCAGAAGCGCCCACATCTGATCCCGGCCAGAACCATCCCCATGTTGGTCCCTGCTGACGCCGAGATTGTTCTGGAAGGTTGGGTTTCACCAAGCGAGACCGCTCCCGAGGGGCCTTTTGGGGATCACACCGGCTATTACAACCCGGCTGAACCCTTTCCGGTGATGCAGGTCAGCGCTGTCACCCATCGGGACGCGCCGCTGTATCTTTCGACCTATACCGGGCGGCCACCGGACGAACCGTCAATCATTGGCGAGGTGTTCAACCGCCTGGCCCTGCCGACCATCCGCGCGCAGATCCCCGAAATCCACGATCTTTGGCTGCCGCCCGCCGCCTGTTCCTATCGAATGGCAATCGTTGCCATCGACAAACGGTATCCGGGGCAGGCCCGGCGCGTGATGATGGCCCTGTGGGGAATGCTGCCGCAATTCAGCTATACGAAAATGATCATCGCGGTCGATGCCGATATCGATCCCCGAAACTGGGAGGATATTGCTTGGGCGCTTGCCACTCGCATGGACCCGGGCCGGGACGTGATGGTGCTGGACAGGACACCTATGGATTATCTGGATTTTGCATCACCCGAACCCGGTCTGGCCGGAAAAATCGGCATCGACGCGACGACGAAACTGGGCAGTGAAACGCTGCGGGAATGGGGGACTGTGATGCACACCGCGGATGGAGATCACGCCTTTGCGGAAGACCTTGTAAACCGATTGATGCCGGAGCTGAGAGCATGACAAACGCCCGTGTTGTTTTGGGGGTATCCGGTGCGTCAGGCGCGGCGTTGAGCCTTGCCGTGGCCCGGTGCCTGGCGTCATCGGATATCGAGGCCGATCTTGTGGTCAGCGCAGCCGGGATGCGGACACTTGCGCAGGAATGCGGCCCGGACGCTTTGCAAAACCTGCGGCAACTGGTGACGCGGCATCACCCGAGCGCCGATATCGGTGCCAGCATTGCGTCCGGGTCGGTTCCGGTATCCGGCATGATCGTTGCGCCCTGTTCCATGCGAACGCTTGCCGCGATTGCGCATGGGCTGGACGATAACCTGCTGACGCGCGCCGCCAGTGTTCAGCTCAAGGAACGCAGGCCGTTGGTTTTACTGACACGAGAAGCACCGCTGACCCTGGCCCATCTGCGCAACATGACGGCGGCGGCAGAAATGGGGGCCATCATCCTGCCCCCGGTTCCTGCGTTTTATCTGAAGCCTGACACCCTGATGGATATCGTGTCCCAGGTCGCTGCACGCGCGGTGGACTGCCTGCGCATTTGTGACCCGGTGGCGCAGCAATGGCGCCCGCAATGCGCAGGTGAGTGAGTTCGGACGCCTCCGGCGGGAGTATTTGGAAAAAGATGAAGTCGCCTGAAGTGCCGAGACGAGACATCTTTTGGAGCGTCTTATTGGCCTTGCCTGCCTGTAGACGGGTTTTGAGCGTTAACACCGCAGTCTGGCGCCTGTCGGGTCAAACGGTGCCTCGGCCAGTACGCGCGCCTTGTGCGGTTTGCCGATGACCTGAATGACAACCTCATCGCCCGGCAGCGCGGTGTTTGGGTTGCGGAACCCCAGCGCCAGCGATTTCCCGACCGAGTAACCGAACGCCCCCGAGGTGACACGACCCACGGGCGCGCCGTCGGGGGTAAAGATCGGCTCACCCCCGGTTGCGTCGGCATCTTCGGTCACATCCAGCTCGAAGACGGACAGCACCTCGCGCGCGGGGTTGTCCTTGACGGACAGATAGGCGTCTTTGTGCAGGAAATCCTTGTCCAGTTTGATCAGACCCGCCAGCCCGACCTCTTGCGGCCAGTATTCCTGAGAATACTCGCGCCCCCACGAGCCATAGCCCTTTTCGATCCGCAGCGCCCCCAGCGCGCGCGCGCCCACCGGACCGCCACCACAGTCTTTGGCGGCCTCAAGCAGGGCGGTGTAGAGCGCCACCTGATCCCCCTCGGCGCAGTGCAGTTCCCAGCCCAGATCGCCGGTAAAGCTGACCCGGATGGCCACGCATTCGACGCCAGCGACCGTGATTTTCTGCGACCGCATGAAGCGGAACGCCTCGTTCGACAGATCGGCATTGGTCAGGCGTGCCAACGCTTCGCGTGACCTGGGGCCTGCGATGTTGAACCCTGCGATGCGGTCGGTGGCGACCTCAAGCGTGGTGCCTTTGGGCATATCGACCATGTTGAAGAAGCGCTGATGATAGCGTTCGGCCATGCCGGACCCGATCATCATGTATTCATCCTTGGCCAGCTTGGTGATGGTGAAATCGCCCGCCACGCCACCGCGAACCGAGATCAGCGGCGTCAGGCAGCTGCGCCCCACTTCGGTGGGCACCCGATTGGCCACCAGACGGTCCAGCCAGTCATGGGCACCGGGGCCCTTGATCACGTAATTGGCGAAGTTCGAAATGTCGATCACGCCCACGCTGTCGCGCAGCATCTGCACCTCTCGGCCCACGGGCACCCACCAGTTCTGGCGGGTAAAGCCGGTGGTCTCTTCCACCTCGGGTTCATCGGCGAACCAGAGCGGATGTTCCCAGCCGCAATTGAGGCCAAAGACACACCCCATCTGCTTCTGCATCTCATAGGCGGGGCGCACACGGGCCGGACGGCCTGCGCTGCGTTCCTCGTTGGGGAAATGGATCTTGAAGCGGTGGGTATAGGCATCCTGAACGCGGGCCCTGGTGAATTTCTTGTCGGCCCAGTCGCCAAAGCGGGCCAGATCCCAGGCGAACATGTCATATTGCGGCTCGCCCTCGATCATCCATTGCGCCGCCAGCAGACCCAACCCACCGGATTGCGAGAAACCGGGGATCAAACCACCGCAGAGGAAATAGTTCTTCAGCTCAGGCAACGGCCCCCAGAGCATGTTGGCGTCGGGCGACCAGATCATCGGCCCGTTGATCACGCGTTTCACCCCGGCTGTTGCCGCGACCGGCACGCGTTCGGTGGCGCGGATCACGTTTTCCATGATCCGGTCCAGATCGTCGGGGAACAGATCATGGGCAAAATCCAGCGGCGTGCCGTCTTCGGCCCAGAATTTCATGTCTTTCTCATAAGCCCCGATCAGCAGGCCGTTGCCTTCTTGCCGGAAGTAGTATTCGCCGTCGCGGTCAGCGATCGAGGGCAGACGGCGCCCCAGGCTGGCGACCTCGTCGATGCTTTCGGTCACGAAATACTGATGCTCGGTCGGTTGCAGCGGCAGGGTCAGACCCGCCAGCGCCGCCACCTCGCGCCCCCAGAGACCGGTGGCGTTGACAACCCACTGGGTGTGAATATCGCCTTTGGGCGTGCGCACGATCCAGCTGCCGTCGGGCTGTTGTTCGGTTCCTGTCACCGGGCAGAACCGTTCGATGGTGGCCCCCATGGCGCGGGCCCCGGCGGCATAGGCGTGCGGCACGCCCGACGGGTCGACATTGCCGCCATCGGGTTCGTACATGATGCAGCGGATGTCATCGAACTGCGCCAGCGGATGCAGTTCCTTGGCTTCTTCACGGCTGACTTCGTAGAAGTTCAGACCATAGAACCGGGCCTTGGCCTCTTGCAGGCGCAACTGTTGCTCACGCTCTTCGGTCTGGGCCAGATAGAGCGAGCCGGGCTGGAATACGCCGCAGCTTTGGCCGGTTTCCTGTTCCAGCTGTTTATACAGATTCATCGTATAGTGCTGGATGCGGGTGATGTTGTTGTTATCGTGCAGCCCGTGAATATTCGCCGCTGCGTGCCAGGTCGAACCGGAGGTCAACTCGTTCCGTTCCAGCAGGACAACGTCGGTCCAGCCAAGTTTGGCCAGATGGTACAGGATCGAACAGCCGGCAAGGCCCCCTCCGATCACGACAGCTTGTGCATGGGTTTTCATGAGTGCTTGTCCCTTGGTCCGCCGCAGCTCAGGCGGCGATTTCTTTCATGACAGCCAGAAATTTGGCGACTTCGCCGATTGAGTTGTAGTGGCACATCGAGACCCGGACGCAGGCGTCATAACCCAGCGGCGTCAATATGTTGCCAGAATAGTGGTCGGCCTTGCGCAAATGGGTGCGAATACCTTCATCGTTCAGCCGTTTGACGACATCCGCCGAGGCCACGCCCTGTACGCGCAGCGACACCAGCCCTTCGCGTGCGGGGTTGTCGGCACCGCCCAGAATGGTGACCTTCTCCATCTCGGCCAGACCGCTCAGGTTGCCGGTGCCGTGGATCATCGCGTCGGTCAGTGCCTTTTCCTGCGCGTGAATGGCGTCACCCGCTGCCAGAAATCTGGCACGCCGGTCGGTGGCGTCGCTGACCTGACTGCCAAGCCATTCGAAATAAGACACAACGTCGGACATGGTCGCATAAGCCCCGGTGTCGCGCGTGCCCATTTCCCAGTTATCTGCCGGGCCGTCCAAAAGGGCATTGTGTTCAAGCCGCGTCAGCCGGTCGGAAATCCACGCCACGCCGTAGCCATGGCGCGAAAACACCTTGTAGGGCGAGATCACGTAGCCGTCGACGTCATACGCGCTGAGATCGATCCGGCCATGGGCGGCGTGCTGGATGCCATCGACAATTATGAAACAATCTGGCGCCACGGCGCGGATCGCTTGTGAAACTGCGGCCACATCAACGCCCATGCCCGTCACGGGTGAGGTGTGCAGGATTGTCGCCACTTTGGTGTCGGGTGTAACAGCTGCGGCATAGGCCCCGGCTGTCACGGTGCCGGTGTTGTCATCGTGGGGCACCAGCACATGGGTCTGCCCGGCAATACGGGCCCAGCGATCACAGGCTGAGCGTGTGGCGGGGTGTTCCAGTGTCGACCCCAGCACAATCCCCGGACCGGTTCCGAGACAGGCGTTCATGATCAGCCGGAACAGAAGTTCTGTGCCGCTTTCACCCACAAAGAACTGACCACCGGGTGCATTCATGAAATCCCGCATATCGGCCTTGGCCGCGTTGATCGTGGAAACCAGAGCATGAGACCCCGGATTGTCACGCCCCTGATTGTCGGGAATTGCGGCGTGACGCGCCGAGCTGTCCAGCACGGATTTCAGTGTCAAAGCCCCACCGGCGTTTTCGAAAAATATCCGCTCGCCCTGTTCGGGGCAGTGATCGATCTGGGCAAAACGGTTGCGGATCTGGTTCAGCAGGTTTTCCGAAATTTGACTCATGAAAAGCGGCACCTTTGTGTTTTGTGAACGTATGATGTTTCAGACAAGCCTAAGATGGTTTCCCCGCAGGGCTGGCCAAATCTCCCGTAACCGTGCGGATGGTTCAACATGTGCTTCATTCCCGAGCGGCCCTTATTCCGACTATGGCGTCGAGGGCGCGGTATCTTGTTCTTTTGCGACGTAAATACAGTCACGTCTGCGACACGGCGTGTTGAGTAGGCCAGAATACCCGCCCCATGTGTCGGGGCGAACCTGCCTTTGAGGCAGGCAGCCATCCGACGTGGGTTCCATGCTTTTGCCTGATCCGCGGCTATAGCAGATCAAACAACCGCCCCGGAACATTTCTGTGCCTTGGCAGGTCAAGCGCCCGCATTAGGGCAAACATCATGGCCTGATTGGACGTCACAACAGGTTTATCAAGGGCCGCTTCGATCCGGTCGATGGCCTCGACCGCGCGCATGTCGGTGCAGCTGAGTATAACGGCCTCGGCCTTTGGGTGGTCGGCCTGCATGGCAAGGTCGAAAACCTCGTCCGGGGTCAGTTCGCCCTGCCCGTAATTGCCCAGCTCGCGGCCGATATCGGCACATTTCACCGTTGTGATCCGGTTCTGCGTCAGAAAATCCATGGCCTGCGTGTTGATCTCGCCCAGATAGGGCGAAGAAAAACCGACCCGGGACAGGTCGAGCGCATGGATCGCAGCAACAAGCGCCCCAGCGGCGGTAATACACACGGCCCCCGACGCGGCCCTGATGTCCTGTTCCAGCTGGTGGTCAAAGGACGGGCCATGGGTCAGCGTGGCCGAAGTACAGCCATAGAGCACCACATCGGGCCGAACGCCCGAGATCATCTTGAGGTCATGGCTGATATCCGAGGCCCCCAGACCAGCCATCTGATCCGATCCGGGGATCTCATCCACGTCATAGCCACCCATTCGCTGAAAATGCACCGTCGTGTCCGGGCAGCGCATCAGCATCATGTCAGCTTCGAGATTGGTGTTGGTGAAGGGCACCAGCACCCCGATTTTGGCCCGTGTCCGGGTTTCAAAGGTCATGACGTCACCTCTTTCAGAACAGTCAGGCAGCGCTCCATCACTGCCGTGTCGCAGATCGTGGCGCGCAGGCAATCCGCGAGGCCATAGCCGCCCATTCCGCGCATGAGCAAACCCGCTTTGCGCAACGCGGCATCCGCTTTTTGCGCCGTCGCGGCATCGGCAAAGCGGATCAGGACAAAATTGGTGTGGCTGCGCGGAACAGATAATCCCAGCGCCCGGCACCCATCGGCAAAGCGATCCCGGATGGCGGCAGTTCTGGCAACCGTGTCACGCATGTGGGGCTGATCCTGCATCGCTGCCGTTGCCATGGCCTGAGAGAGGGTCGATACGTTGTTGGGGTTGAGCAGCTTTCGCAGCTCAATCGCGACCTCTGACGGGAACAGACCCCAACCCACGCGCGCGCCCGCCAGACCGTAAGCCTTTGAGAAGGTGCGTATGACCACGGTATCCCCACGTGCGACGAGGGCAAAGATTTCAGCCGGGTCGTGATCGCGATCGGCGAATTCGGCATAGGCCTGATCGACCACCAGCAGCACGTCCTCGGGCAGGGTGTCGCGCAGGCGGATGATCTCGGCATTCGGGATCAGGGTGCCGGTCGGGTTGCCGGGGTTGCAGACAAAGACGATCCGGGTTTCAGGCGTGACAGCGGCCAGAATGTCATCGACCGAGACGGTCAGATCAACCTCGCGCGCTTTCACATAGTCTGCCCGCACCTGCGTCGTGGCTGAGGCCACATAGGCATAGCCGTAATCCGTGCCCAGTACATGGTCGCCCGGCCCTGAAAAGGCGCGGATCAGGCAGCCGATCAACTCCATCGATCCGGCACCGCACAGGATGTTGCCGGCTGGCACCCCGTGCACCTGAGCGATGGCGGCGCGCAGGTCCGACCAGTCGGGATCAGGATAAAGCGGCATCCGGTGCAGTGCCGCCTGCCCCGCAGCAATTGCGGCAGGGCTGACCGGGAAAGCGCTTTCATTCTGGGCCAGAGATACAGTGTCCGGCGCGCCCAGATCGGCCAGCGCATAGGCCGCCATGGCACGAATGTGATCAACTGCGCGGATCATGAGGCACCCCCATAGGCTTTGGCCCCTTCTTCCGTGACCAGCCCGCGCCTGAGGTCCAGCGCCAGCGCCTCGGGGTCGCGCGCGGCCGGATCGCCAAAGCCGCCGCCGCCGGGGGTGTCGAAGATCAGGTAATCGCCGCTTTCCACGCGCAGCTCGCCCTTGCCCGGAATGTCTGCGCCGCCATCTCGGAACCGGATACGTCCCGGTGCGCCGGGCAGGCCGCCCATGCGGCCCAGAGCCGGGAATTTCAGACGTTCGACCGACAAGAAGACGATGAAGGGGGCATCGTTGGCAGCCGTCATCTCGATCCGCTGACCCAATCCTCCCCTGTACTGACCCGCGCCGCCCGAGTCGGGCAACAATTCGCGTCGCCACATGATCACGGGTGCGACACTTTCGGTTATTTCGACCTGCGAGCCGAACACCCCCGAAGGGTAGGCTGTCGCAGACAGGCCATCTGCGTGGGGCCGCGCCCCGGTGCCGCCATTGTGAACGGGTTCGATCGCAAATTCGCGCCCGCCATTCGCCGCCACTTCGGGCGCGTGGCGCATTGGCAGGTCGAACATGCACGACGCCCCTTCGGCGGGCACCTGATCGGGCAGCGCCTGATGCAGGCAGCCCAGAACCAGATCCGGTGTGACCTGCCCCAGCGTATGCCGCATGGCCACAGGCACCGGATGCTGGGCGTTCAGGATGCAACCCTTGGGGCCTTCCACCGTGAATGGTTCCAACGAGCCTGCGTTGTTCGGGATATCCGGCCCGACGATGCAACGCAGGGCAAAGACCGTATAGGCGGTCGCATAGTTCAAAGGCACGTTGATGCCCTTTTTCGAACACCCGGACGTGCCCGTGAAATCGACATGCATCCCGTCTTTGGTCACGGTGAGCGTCGCGTGCAGCTCCAGCTCGGCCTCATAGCCGTCCATGTGCAGCACGTTTTTGTAAACGCCTTTGGGCACCTCGGCGATGGCCTGCAACGCGCCTTTGCGCGAGGTGTCGATGATATAGGTGCCAAGCCTGTCCAGATCGTCGATCCCGAACTCCTCCATCATCGCGACAAGGCGGTTCACCCCGGCCTCACAACAGGCGATCAGGGCGTAGATGTCGCCCTCATTGGCCACAGGCTCGCGCGAGTTGGCGCGGATGATATCCATCAGCAGCGCATTGGGCGTTCCGGCCTCGACCAGTTTGCAAGGCGGGATCAGCAGGCCTTCGTCATAGATGTCCGAGCCTTCAGGTCCCATACCCAGACCGCCCAGATCCACCAGATGCGAGGTGCAGGAGGTAAAGCCCACCACCTTGCCGTCCTTGAACGCGGGCATCATCAACAGGAAGTCGTTCAGATGCCCCGAGGCCAGCCACGGGTCGTTTGTCATGTAGATGTCGCCGGGGCGCATGTCCTGCACCGCGAAACGGGCGCGCAGGTGCAGCACGGCCTCGGCCATGGTGTTGATATGGCCCGGTGTTCCGGTCACGGCCTGCGCCAGCATCCGGCCATTCACGTCGAATATCCCGGCGGAAATGTCGCCGCATTCACGCACGATGGGCGAAAAAGCTGCGCGGACCAGGGTCTGGCCCTGTTCTTCGACCACAGCCAGCAGGCGGTTCCACATCACTTGCAGGCGGGCGGGGGACAGATCAGCGGTCATCATGCGCCTCCTTTCTGGTCCTGTATCAGGACAAGGTTGCCGATTGCGTCCATCTGGGCCGAGAAATCGGCGGAAACGAGTGTGGTTGTTTGTGGTTCATGGATCAGCGCGGGGCCTGCCACATGGTCACCGGGGCGCATATCGGCGCGGGCGAGAAAGGCGGCCTGTTTTACCGTGCCATCCAGATCACAGGTGATGGGGCGCGTCTGCGTGACCTGAAATGCGGTTTTGCCCGGCGTTTCCAACACCGTGGGCACCGCTTTGTCCGGGGTGGCAACGCGAATGGCCCAGTTGAGAACCTCGATCTTCATCCCCGGCACGGGGCGTGAGAATTGTTTGCGGTATTCCTTTTCGAATGCGGCAGTCAGCGGGGCGATATCCCGGCGTGTGAGGGCGCGGTCCGGCAAGGTAATCTCGATCTCATGCCCTTGCCCGCTATAGCGCATGAAGGCGGTGCGCAGGGTTTCGGAGGGTGCATCCCCTGCCCCTTGGGCGACGACCTCTTTTGCTTCGGCAATCATCGTATCGAACAGGGCGTTCATCCCGTCCATGTCCATGCTGTCGAGCAGGGAATAGCGCGAGCGGACGATTTCGAAGGATACCGGGGCAAACAGGAACCCAACCGCCGAACCAACGCCGGGATTGGGCGGGATCACGATACGCGACACCCCGGCGGACCGGGCGACGCGGGTGGCATGCAGCGGCCCGTTGCCACCAAAGGCAATCATGGTGCGCGGGCCAAGGTCCTTGCCGCTTTCGACCGCATGCATCCGCCCGGCGCTGGCCATGCTTTCGACAACGATGCGGCTGACCCCATCTGCCGCACCTGTTGCATCCAGCCCCAGTTTTTCCCCGATCACACGTCTCAGGGCGGCCTTGGCGCCAGCAGGGTCCAGCTGGATATGCCCCTCGGCAAAGGTGTCGGGCACGATATAGCCCAGAGTGATGTCACTGTCGGTCACGGTCGGATCGATGCCGCCGCGCATGAAGGCGACCGGTCCGGGTTCCGAGCCTGCCGATTTCGGCCCGACCGTCAGACGCCCGAGACGGTCAACACCCGCGATCGAACCGCCGCCAGCACCGATTTCAATCATCTCGATCACCGGAATGCGCACCGGCATTCCCGACCCCTTGATGAACCGTGCCGCGCGGGCGATTTCGAAAGAGCGGGATGTCTGAGGGCGCGCCTTGTCGATCAGGCAGAGCTTGGCCGTGGTGCCACCGACGTCAAAGGACAGGACCTGATCCAACCCGGCACGCGCGGCGATGCGGGCGGACAGAATAGCCCCACCGGCAGGGCCGGATTCCACCAGACGAATGGGGAAACGCGTGGCGGTGTCGATCGTGCACATACCACCGCCTGCCGTCATCATCAGGATCGGACAGGTTACGCCCTCGGCCGTGAACTGATCCGCGAACCGGGTCAGATAGCTATCCATCAGCGGTTGAATATAGGCGTTGGCCACAGTGGTGCAGAGCCGGTCAAACTCACGCGCTTCGGGGCTGACATCGGACGAGATCGAGACGGTCAAACCGG
This sequence comes from Ruegeria sp. YKSF131, assembly GCF_059612645.1. Taxonomy (NCBI): domain Bacteria; kingdom Pseudomonadati; phylum Pseudomonadota; class Alphaproteobacteria; order Rhodobacterales; family Roseobacteraceae; genus Ruegeria; species Ruegeria sp. YKSF131. The sequence goes on from NZ_JBXWQZ010000035.1 coordinate 26,181, forward strand.
GGCGGTGTCGCGCGAGAAGATCGCGCAAACGCCGTTCGTGGGTCGGGTTGGCGTAGGAGTGCATCAGGCAGATGGCCACCGCCTCGGCCCCGCTGGCGTCAATCTCGGCCAGCAACCGGTCTACTTGCGCTTCATCCAGTTCAATCAGCACCTCGCCTTCTGCCGACATGCGTTCGCGTATGGTCAACGAGCGTTCGCGCGGCACCAGCATGTCCGGCTTTTCAAGGTTGATGTCGTATTGGGAATACCGACGCTCGTACCCGATATCGAGAATATCGCGGAACCCTTCGGTGCAGACCGTGGTCACGACCGCCCCGCGCCGTTCGATCAGCGCGTTGGTTGCCAGAGTTGTGCCGTGAATGAATCCGGTGACATCCTTCAGCGACCGGCCAGTCTGCGCCATGACGCGCCGCGCGCCTTCCAGTGCGCCTTCTGCCGGGTTCTGGTGGGTGGTCAGGGTTTTGGTGGAGGCAAGTATCGTCTCATCACCCGAGACGAGGGCCGTGTCGGTAAAAGTGCCGCCAATATCGATGGCGAGGCGCAGAGCGGTTGTCATGAGGTATTCCGTTGTCGTCTGAAAGCAGGCAGGCAGAACGGCCCCGAAGGGCGGTTACCGGCGCGTCGCGACCAGATCACAGCCGGTCGCACGGCGATCAAGACGGGTGGGGATACACTGACAGGTCATACAGTTTTGTCCCCTACTGCGCCCCGCGTCACTAGCAGATTTACGACAGATTGGCCCACAAGCGACACATTTGTCGCCGCAGAGGGTTCTGCCCTGAACCTGCCTGGTGTCAGTCTAAGGGTGCTTAAGGTGAACCGTTTCGCCGGTTTGCAGGGCCTGCTGCGCCGCCAATCCCATTCGCACCGCCCACAAACCGTCATGCACTGTCACATCCGGTTCGGCCTTGTGCCCGCGCACCAGATCCAGAAACCCCTTGTGCTGATAATAGGTCGAGCCGTTGTGATCTCCGGCAGCCAGCAAACGGGGATCGACAGGGATATCCTGCGACATTGGCCCCTTGGGGTCCCGCGGGCTGACGATGACCTGCGGCACTGGCGGCGTTCCCAGATGGTCGGGCCAGAACCGCCCCGGCCCCGGCACCAGAGCCTCGACCTTGGCTTTGGGTCCGATGGCCGAAATCTCCTCCTGATAGCGGGCGCCTTCGGCGAACATGCACAGCTCGAGCATCGCGCGCGCGCCATTGGCGAAATCGACCAGAACATAGCCATGATCCAGTATATCGGGTGTTTCACCCCCGTAGGTTTCGTCCAGATGATTCACCGCCTGCCCGCCGCTTGCGGTGATCCGCACAGGGTCGGATTGCAGGATCAGCCGCATCAGATCGAAGAAGTGGCAGCATTTCTCGACAAAGGTGCCGCCGGTGTTGCGGTTGAACCGGTTCCAGTCGCCGACTTTCCGCAGAAACGGAAAGCGATGTTCCCGGATCGACAGCATCCTGACCCCGCCTGTGTCCCCGATCTTGTCGATCAGGGTCGCGATGGGCGGCATATAACGGTATTCCATCGCAACCCAGATCGGGTGTGGATAGTCACGCTGTACCTTCGCTAGCCTTGCGGCGTCCTGGGGGTTGGTGAACAGGGGCTTTTCCACCAATAGCGGCAAGGGGCGCGTTTGCGCGATTTCACAGATCTGGTCGACATGCAGGTGATTTGGGCTGGCTATGACAAGGCAGTCCAGGTCTTCGATATCCAACACCTCTTGCACCGAGCGTGCCATAACCGCCCCCGGCGCAATCGCCTGCGCGGCTTTTGCCATCCCGGGATCGGGTTCGAATATCGCCGCAACACGCGTGCCGTCCAGCAGGGCGATGTTGTGCAGGTGTTCCTGCCCCATCATGCCACATCCGATCAGCCCGTAATTGATGGTCTGGGTCATGCGCGTTTCCTTTTACTTCAGACGTTGGACATAGGTGGCCCGGTCCGGGTCGAACCAGGTCTTTGAAAATTCGACAGGTTCGGCCTTGTCCGACCAGCTGAACCGTTCGATATAGCCCACCGTTTCACCGGCGGCTTTGGTGAACGCCGCGGGCGTCCAATCGGGCAGCTGGCCAATCGATACGCGATCTTCGGCCCGTGATATCCAGAAACCCAGCTGGTGCTGATAATAGCGGTAGAGCGAGTCCGACAGCAGGCTTCGCTTGATCAGGCCGGCTGATTCGTCCAGCCAGATTTCCTCGACCGCGATGATTGTGTCATTCAGATAGCGCATCCGACGTACGCGCGATCCGGTGTCTGAAGTGCCAAAATCCGGCAGATCGGAAGGTTTCTTCAGATGATCGACGGACAGGATATCCGCACGCGGCAACCCGCCCCCTTGGGGCAATTCCAGCCGGAACATCGCGTAGACGCTGTTCTGAGTTCCGGTCTCGCGGATGTAATTTCCTGACCCCTGAATACGCTCCAACATGCCTTTTTTCTCAAGCTCTGCGAGAGATTTTCGCAGCGTGCCGACCGACACGTTCAGCTCGGCCGCCATATCGCGTTCCGGGGGCAGACGCTCACCATCGATCAAGCGGCCCGCAGCGACATCGCGGATCAGCAGCTCGGCAATCTGAACGTAGATAGGCAGGGCATTGGGGTTTCGGGTGTTGGGGGGCATTTCAGGCGCTTCATTCGGTCGCAGGAAAAATTGATACACTATTGATCTACATCAATGTGATTGCTACGCAAGAGGAAAGTAAAAGATGCACGGAGCGTGAATCAAATGACCATCGTCCCCATCACATCCCCTGATCTGGATGCGGCCGAGGTTTCGTGGTTCGCCGCCTTATGTTCGGACGATTATCAGTTCCTGGGTGTGCCTGATGGTGATCTGCGGTCCAGCTGGGAGCATTGCTCGGCCATCGTGAAGGAGGCCGAGGCGCAGGGGTTCCGCAACATCCTGTGCCCGTCATCGTATCAGGTTGGGCAGGACACGCTGAGCTTTGTCGCCGGTTGCGCGCCGATCACGCAGAAGATCAACCTGTTGGCCGCTGTGCGCTGCGGCGAGATGCAGCCGATCATGCTGGCCCGCACGATCGCGACTTTGGATCACATGTTGAAGGGGCGGCTGACCGTCAACATCATTTCATCCGATTTTCCCGGCGAAAAGGCCGACAGTGCCTATCGTTATCAACGGTCGCGCGAAGTGGTCGAGATCCTGAAACAGGCCTGGACGCAGGAGGAAATCAACCATGCGGGCGAGGTCTACAACTTTACAGGTCTGACAACCGACCCGGCGCGACCCTATCAGACTGGCGGGCCGCTGCTGTATTTCGGAGGCTATTCGCCCGCGGCGCTGGAGCTATGCGGCGAGCATTGCGATGTGTACCTGATGTGGCCGGAAACCAAGGATCAACTGGCCGAGCGGATGAAAGCTGTTCATGCAGTGGCCGAAAATTATGACCGTACGCTCGACTATGGCTTGCGGGTTCACATGATCGTTCGCGATACCGAAGCCGAGGCGCAGGAATACGCGGATTACATCGTTTCAAAACTGGATGACGACTATGGCCGCGCGATCCGCGAGCGGGCGTTGGATGCAACGTCGCTTGGCGTAGCGCATCAGGCCAGGAATCGTGATCTGGCGGATAAGTATGGGTATGTGGAACCCGGTCTGTGGACCGGCGTCGGCCGCGCCCGTTCGGGCTGTGGTGCGGCACTGGTTGGATCAACCGATCAGGTGATGTCAAAGATCGAAGATTACCGGAAGATGGGCATTCGCGCCTTCATCTTCTCAGGCTATCCGCACATGGATGAGGCCAAGCATTTCGGTGCTCGTGTGATGCCGCATCTGAAAACATGCTCGCTGCCCGAAGCCTACAGGCGTGTGCCCAAGACACCCCCAGCCACACCGCTGGGCAACGGAGTGCGCCGCTGATGCAACGCGTGAAACTATCCCCGACGCTGGAAATGAGCCGCCTTGTCTATGGCATGTGGCGGCTGGGTGACGATAGCGACACCTCAGCAGGGCATGTCGAGGCCAAAATTCAGGCCTGTCTTGATCAGGGCATCACCACCTTCGATCAGGCCGATATTTATGGTGGTTACGCGGCCGAAGCCGTTCTGGGCAACGCCTTGCGCGCCAATCCCGGCCTGCGCCAGAAGATGGAGATCGTCACCAAATGTGACATCGTCGCACCTGTGGGGCGGCATTCCGATGCGAAGGTCAAATACTATGACACCTCACGCGCGCATATCCTGAAATCCATCGACATGTCCCTGTCGGAAATGGCCATCGACCACATCGATCTGCTGCTGATCCACCGCCCTGATCCGTTCATGGACCACCACGAAACCGGGGCTGCGCTGGATGAGGCTGTCGCCAGCGGCAAGGTGGGCGCGATTGGTGTTTCGAACTTCCGCCCGTGGGACTGGACCCTGCTGCAATCGGCGATGAAAACCCGGCTGGTCACCAACCAGATCGAGATCTCACTGGGCGCGATCGCCCCTTTCACCAATGGCGATCTGGCGTTTCACCAGCAGCATGGGCACCACCTTATGGCGTGGTCGCCGCTGGGGGGTGGGCTGCTGATGGCCGGAAACCCGCCCGTCGGGGTTGTCGCTGATGAAATCGCGGAGGAGTTCGGTGTAGACCGGGCCGCTGTGGCCGTCGCCTTCCTGCTGGCTCATCCGGCGGGCATTCTGCCGGTTCTGGGCACCAACAACCTGAACCGTATCAAACGCATCTCAGACGCGTTGAACGTCACCATAGACCGCGAAACCTGGTTCCGCCTGTACGAGGCGGCGCTGGGGCATGAGGTAGCATGATGAACGCAATCTCAAGGAATATGACCCACACCTTTGTGCCACATAAGGACGACACCCGGACCCTGCGGGATGCTTTTGGTCGGTTTGCAACCGGCGTTACCATCGTGACATGCGACAGCGGTGATGGCCCTATCTGCATCACGGCCAACAGCTTTTCGTCACTGTCGCTGGACCCGCCACTGATCATGTGGGCTGGCGACCGCAACTCGCGACGGTTCCCCTATTTTCGCGCGGCACGGCATTTCACGGTGCATGTGTTATCGTCGGCGCAGGCCGAGCTGTGTTTTGGATGCTCGAAAGATGCCCATGCCCTGCGCGACATCCGGCATGAGCGCTGTGCAAACGGCACCCCGCTGCTGTCGGATTGTCTGGCACGTTTCGAATGCGAACAACATGCCTATCACGACGCGGGCGATCACGTGATCGTGGTGGGCAAAGTCCTGAAGGCCAGCATGAGCGACGGCGACGCGCTGACGTTCTACGCCGGGAAAATGGGCCAATTCGCGCAGCACTAAGCGCGATCTGACGACCGCGGGACACACCTGCGGCTGAACAAGGGAGGATCCGCATGGGCGGACTGGCATCGGTGCTTGCGCCGATTGCATTCGTGAACGAAACCGCGCTGCGTCTTGGCCGCGCGGTTGGCGTCGTTGCGATTGCTTTCATGGTCATCGCAATCCTGATTCAGGTGTTCTTCCGATACGTTCTGGGCAACGCCCTGCCCTGGCCGGATGAGGCCGCGCGGTTCTGCATGTTGTGGATGACCGGGTTGATGGCACCGACGGCCTTTCGGCGCGGCGGTTTTGTGGCTATCGACATGCTGCAACGGTTTCTGCCGCGTATGCTCGGCCTGTCACTCAATCTGTTCCTCCTACTGATCTCGCTGGCCGTGCTTTTGGTTGCGGTCAAAATCGGCTGGTCCGAGGTCACGGGCTTTGGCGGCAGGTTTGCAACCGCCGCCCTGTACCTGCCGACATCGCTTGGGTTTGACGAGTGGTACCGCATTCCGCGCAGCTGGATGATGGCCTCGCTGCTGGTGGGGATCATTCTGCTGATCTCGGTCAATATCGAGCTTATTCTGCGTTCCGTGGTCACCCTTCTTGGCGGCGCGCATCTGTTGCCGGACATTCCCGACGCAGCCGTGGGGGCCGAATAGATGCTGATCTGGTTCCTGCCTACGTTCCTGATTTTCCTGCTGATTGGCCTGCCGGTCTTTTTCGCGCTTCTGGCGGCACCCGGCATCTTGCTGTGGCTGAACGGACAGACGAACGACATCACCCTGCTTTATCGTAATGTCTACAACGGCATGGACAGTTTCCCGCTGATGGCGATCCCGTTCTTCATGCTGGCCGGTGAAATGATGAACCGCGGCGGCATCACCATCCGCCTTGTCGAATTCAGCCAGGCGCTGATGGGCCATCTGCGCGGCGGGCTGGCGCATGTAAACGTTCTGAGCTCGATCCTGTTCGCGGGCCTTTCAGGATCAGCGGTGGCTGATACATCCGCCCTGGGTTCGATGCTGATCCCGGCGATGGAAAAACAGGGATACACCCGAAAATTCGCCGCCGCCATTACGGCCGCGAGTTCGGTGATCGGGCCAATCATCCCGCCCTCGGGCATCATGATCATCTATGCCTATGTCATGGGCGAAAGTGTGGCCGCCTTGTTCCTTGCGGGGATCGTGCCCGGGATCATGGTGGGTGTCGGCCTGATGGTGATGATCAAGTTCATGGCCGACAAGTACGATTTTCCCGTCGCCAGCCGGAAATACACATGGGATGAGCGGCGCAAAGCCAGCCTCAAGGCGTTCTTCCCGCTGATGACGCCCGTGATCATTCTGGGCGGCATTCTGGGGGGCATCTTTACTCCGACCGAGGCCGCCGCTGTTGCTGTGGGCTACGCCTTTATCATCGGATTTTTCGTTCTGCGTACACTGACCCTGAGGGAAATTCCGGATGTTCTGAGCAATGCAGGTATGACGTCGGCTGTGGTGCTGCTGCTGGTTGGCGCAGCAATGGCGTTCAAGACCGTGGTCAGCCTGAGCCATGCCCCGGAACAATTGGCCTCGTTGATCCTCAGCCTGTCGGAAAATCCGCTGATCCTGTTGTTTCTGATCAACCTGTTGTTGTTTATCGTCGGTATGTTTCTGGACGCAGGCCCCGCGATCATCATCCTTGGCCCGATCCTTGGTCCCATTTTCACTGGCCTCGGCGTAGACCCGATCCATTTCGCCATCATCATGAGCGTCAATCTGACCGTCGGCCTTGCAACGCCCCCCATGGGGCTGGTGCTGTTCGTGGCCGCCGCCGTGTCGCGGGAGCGGGTCGAGACGATCGCCAAGGCGATCCTGCCGTTTCTGGCGGTCGAAATCATCGTGATCTTTCTGATCACCTACATCCCCGCACTATCCATGACGATCCCGAGGATAACGGGATTTGCAAACTGACTGAGTATCACAGGGAGGAAACGCATGCTCGGAAACTTCATCAAAACAGCGGCGATTGCCACATCGCTTGTGGCCGCGTCTGCGGTCGCTGCGGTGGCTGCGGACTATACGCTGCGCGCCACTGCCAATTCGAACGAAAATGACGAGGATTACGACGGTCTGATCGTTTTCAAGAACTATGTCGAGGCGGCGTCGAACGGCGCCATCGAGGTTGAGCTGTTCATCGGCACCCAGCTGTGTTCGAACGGTGCAGAATGCCTGCAAGGCGTGGCGGATGGCACCATCGATATCTATATCTCTACCTCGGGCGGGGCCTCGGGCATCTTCCCCTATGTGCAGGTTCTGGACCTGCCCTATCTGATGGCCGATGACCGGATCGCCGAGCATGTTCTGTCGGGCGATTTCACCCGCAAGATGCGCGACATGGCGCTGGAGGATTCCGGTGGCGCGATCCGCCTGATGACCATCGGCAACACCGGCGGCTGGCGCAACTTCGCCAATACAAAACACCGGGTGGCCGAGCCTGCCGACATGGAAGGTCTGAAAATTCGCACCGTTGTCGCCGACCTGCCACAGGAACTGGTCAAGGCACTGGGCGCGTCACCTACGCCGATCCCGTGGCCGGAACTTTTCACCAGCTTCCAGACCGGCGTCGTCGAGGGGTCCAAGAACGGCATCACCGACATCATGGGCATGAAGTTCCCGGATGCCGGCCTGCAATATGTCACGCTGGACGGGCACGCCTATATGGGTGCGCTGTGGTGGATGAACAACGCCAAGTTCCAGGCGATGCCCGAAGATATGCGCCGGGTCGTTGTCGATGGGTTCTACGCCTTGCAACAGGCCACTTTTGCCTCGCCCAAGCGCAAATCGATTCAGGCCTATGAGGACTTCGTCGCAGGTGGCGGTGACCTGTATGTCCCGACACCCGAGCAGAAGGCTGCGTTCAAAGCCGCGGCTTCACCTGTCTATGACTGGTTCCAGACCAATGTTGCCCGTGGTGATGAGATCTTTGCCGCGCTGACCGATGCGGTCACGGCGGCTGAGGCGGACGTGAACGCCTCGCGCAATGCAGACCTGAACTAAACGGACGGGTCGGGCCTTGTGGCCCGGCCCTTATCGAAACGGGTACATCCACCCTTTGTAGTCGTTGACCAGAACATGCGCCTTCTCGATCTGCTCCGGCGACATTTTCTTGATCACTTCCTCAAGGCTGATCGCCGCATCGGGATCGCCGCCAATGGCGCTGAGCGTGTACCACATATAGGCCCGCACCAGATCGGGGGCGGGCAATCCCAGACCCAGTTCGTAGTACCAGCCGACCCCCGACTGCGCCCCCGGATGCCCCTTCATCGAGGCACGCAGATACCATTCAAACGCCCTTTCATGGTCCTGCTCGACCCCAAGACCCAGCCCGTACATCACACCAATCAGTTCCTCGGCCTCGGCATTGCCCGACCGGGCGGCGGGCAGCAGTTCCGCGCGCGCGGCTTCAAACTCTCCGGCCTCCATCATGTCACGGGCCTGTTCCAGCTCAGCCAGAGCCGGGGTCGCAAGAAAACAAAGGGTAAAGAGAAACTGGCGCATTGGGCGATTGTCCTCGTTTGGGCGGGGGCCGCGGTGGCGCAGGACCTGCCGCGCCCGCTGACAGATGATGACTTTATCCCATTTGATATGGAACAGGCCACTATCGGTCATCAACTGTTTTACGATCCGATCCTGTCAGGCAATCAGAACATTTCGTGCGCCCATTGCCACCACCCCGATTTCGGCACCTCCGACGGGTTATCCCTGGGGATCGGCGAAGGCGGACAGGGTCTTGGACCGGAGCGCACACCGGGTACCGGGGCGGACAAGATCCGCAAACGCATTCCCCGAAATGCGCCGGGGTTGTGGAACCTCGGGGCCAAGGACATCCGTACCGTTTTCCACGATGGCCGCCTGAGCATCTCGGACCTCTATGGCAACGGGTTCAATTCGCCTGCACAGGAATGGCTGCCCGGGGGATTGAACTCGCTTCTGGCGGCGCAGGCCTTGTTCCCGCTGACCGCGCAATTCGAGATGGCCGGTAATGTCGCTGAAAATCAGGTGACCGGCGCGGTTCACGACAGGATCGACAAGGGCTGGCCGATCCTTGCCAAACGCGTGCGGACCGATCCGCGCTATGGCCCTGCCATAGTCGCGGCTTTTGACAACATCGAGACCACCGAAGACATCACGATCACCCAGATCGCCAACGCGCTGGCGGCCTTCATGGCCATCGAGTGGCGCAGCACCGACAGCCCATTCGACCAGTACTTGGCCGGGGACAAGGATGCGCTGTCAGACATCCAGAAAGACGGGATGAACCTGTTTTATGGCAATGCGCGATGCGCGACCTGCCATGCGGGTCCGTTGATGTCGGACCAAGAGTTTCACGCGCTAGGTTTGCCCCCTTTCGGGCCGGGCCGGACCCGGCAATGGGACCCATATGCGCGGGACGTTGGACGGATGGCGGAAAGCAACCGTCTGGAAGACGCCTATCGCTTTCGCACGCCGATGCTGCGCAATGTCGCCCTGACCGCGCCCTACGGGCATAACGGTGCTTTTGCGGACCTCGAAAGCATGATCCGTCACCATCTTGACCCACAGACCAGCCTTGCCAAATGGAAACCCGACATGGCTGCGTTGCCCAAGGTCCCCTGGTTGCAAGAGGCGGATTTCGCGGTGTGGGAAGACCGGTTCGAAATGGAACGCCAGCGCAGCAGGATCGACATTGTGCCAGTGACACTTTCGGATGCGGAAATCGGCGCCCTTGTCGCATTTCTGCATTCCCTGACGGGCACTGGTGTTGGCTCTCTTCCTTTCGGGGTGCCTGCCGATTTCAACCCCTGAAGGCGGTTGCGCCATAATGCCAATTGATCCGACATAATGTCGGCATATCCGATCACTTCGTCAAATTGCGGTCTATGAAATGTCTGGCCAGCCCTGCACCATAATATCAGGAACAGAAATTTACGGAGACGTTGATGTCCTGGAATATTTGCGTAATCGGGGCAGGCAAGATCGGTCAGATGATCGCGACGCTGCTGAGGGCCTCGCCAAACTATACAGTGACTGTGGCCGACCATGACCTGAAAGCACTGGGTGATATCACAAGGCTTGGTATTGGCACGAAACAGATTGATGCCCGGGATGCGGACAGTCTGGCAAAGGAACTGACCGGGTTTAACGCCGTGGTTTCAGCGGCACCGTTCTTTTTGACCCCGAACATTGCCAAGGCCGCCAAAGAGGCGGGCGCGCATTATTTCGACCTGACCGAAGACGTTGCGGCCACCGAGGCCGTACGCCAGCTGGCCGAAGGCAGTGAGACAGCTTTCATGCCGCAATGTGGTCTGGCACCTGGTTTTGTGGGTATCTCCGGAGCCGCGCTTGCAGCGGAGTTCGATGAGCTGGACAGCCTGCATATGCGGGTGGGGGCACTGCCGCTTTATCCGACCAATGCGCTGAAGTACAATCTGACCTGGTCGACCGATGGGTTGATCAACGAGTACTGCAATCCTTGCGACGCCATTGTGAACGGCAAACTGGTCAAGACAGCACCACTGGAAGATTACGAGATTCTGGGTCACGATGGTGTGGAATACGAGTGTTTCAACACCTCGGGCGGGTTGGGCACGCTGCCGGAAACGCTGGAAGGCAAGGCGCGGGCCGTGTCTTATCGCACGATCCGGTATCCCGGCCATTGTGAAATCCTGAAGCTGCTGCTGCACGATCTGGGGCTGGAACGCCGCCGCGATCTGCTGAAAGAGATCTTCGAGACCGCCCTGCCCCGCACCGATCAGGACGTGGTGCTGGTCTATTGCACGGCCAAGGGTATGATCAATGGCGTTCTGCGCGAGAAATCCCTGATCAACAAGAGCTTTGCCCGCACCATCAACGGACAGGTCTGGAGTGCCATTCAGGTCACGACAGCTGCGGGTATTCTGGGCGTCGTTGACCAGATGCGCACCGGCACGCTGCCTTCGAAAGGGTTTGTCCGGCAGGAACAGGTCAAACTGAACGACTTCCTGAAAACAGAATTTGGCCAGCTGTATCGTGCTGGTGACGTGACCCGGCAAAACAAGGCGGCCTGAGATATGAAAGACATCGTAATGACAGCCCAAACCACGCTTGCAAATCTGGATCTGACGGGTGCCGCATTGAAGGGCGGCACCCTGAAAGTGACGTCGCCGATTGACGGCAGCCTGCTGGCCGACGTGCATGAAACTCCGGCCACCGAAATGGACGCGATCATTGCCCGCGCCAAAACCGCGTTCAAGGCGTGGCGCGTTGTGCCGGCCCCGCGTCGGGGCGAGCTGATCCGCCTGCTGGGCGAAGAGCTGCGCGCCGCCAAGGACGATCTGGGCGCGCTTGTCAGCTGGGAGGCCGGCAAGATCACGTCCGAAGGTCTGGGCGAAGTGCAGGAGATGATCGACATCTGCGACTTTGCCGTTGGTCTGTCGCGTCAGCTTTACGGTCTGACCATCGCATCGGAACGTCCGGGGCACCGGATGATGGAAACCTGGCATCCGGCGGGCCCGGTCGGGGTGATCTCGGCCTTCAATTTCCCGGTTGCGGTCTGGTCGTGGAACGCCGCTTTGGCACTGGTCTGTGGCGATCCGGTGATCTGGAAACCGTCCGAGAAGACCCCGCTGACAGCGATGGCCTGCCAGAAGATCTTTGAACGCGCGCTGGTGCGGTTTGGCGATGCCCCCGAAGGGTTGCTTCAGGTCCTGATCGGTGGCGCGGAGTTGGGCGAGGCGCTGGTGGCCAGCGAAGATGTTCCGATCATCTCGGCCACGGGTTCGACACGTATGGGTCGTGCAGTTGCGCCCATTGTAGCGGCACGCTTTGGCAAGTGCATTCTGGAACTGGGTGGCAACAACGCGATGATCGTTGGCCCTTCGGCGGATCTGGAAATGGCCGTGCGCGCCATTGTCTTCTCGGCCGTTGGGACCGCCGGTCAGCGCTGTACGACGCTGCGCCGTCTGATCGTGCACAACTCGATCCGCGAGGAACTGGTGAGCCGCCTGAAAAAGGCTTATGCTGGTCTGCCCATCGGCAATCCGCTGTCTGAGGGCACGTTGATCGGGCCACTGGTAGATGAGGCATCGGGTGCCGCCATGACAGCCGCACTGGAAGCCGCAAGGGCCGAAGGCGGCACCGTGTTTGGTGGCGCGCGCGTGACCGAAGGGCTTCCTGCGGGTGTCTATATGCAGCCCGCAATCGTCGAAATGCCCGGCCAAAGTGCGGTCGTGAAAACCGAGACATTCGCACCGATCCTTTATGTCATGGGCTATGACGATTTTGACGATGCGATCCAGATTCAAAACGATGTGCCGCAAGGGCTGTCATCCTGTGTGTTCACGCTGAACATGCGCGAGGCCGAGCAATTCCTGACTGCGGCGGGGTCGGATTGCGGTATTGCCAACGTCAACATCGGCCCTTCGGGCGCCGAGATTGGTGGCGCATTCGGAGGCGAGAAAGAAACCGGTGGCGGACGCGAAAGCGGCTCGGACGCGTGGAAGGCCTATATGCGCCGCCAGACCAACACAGTGAACTACTCGGCAGAGCTCCCGCTGGCGCAGGGTGTCAAATTCGACATCTGAACCAGCGCGCAAACTGACGGGCAATCTGATCCCCCCGGAGCTTTGATGTTTCGGGGGGATCGCTTTTGTCGCGCAGGCTTTGGCACTGGCGGGCTGAAGCAGGCACAAAACCGGTGGTTCTTGACGAAATCCCTGCCGTGCGGCATGTGATGTCGCTGGGGGGGAACGGCATGTCCGATAAGGTCAGATGGCCCGACACGGCATGTATGAACAGATTAAGCGTCCGAGTGGCCCCGATGGCTGGCTGCTTTTATACCGGAAGGTAAGTAAGATATGTGCCCTGCACCCGTTGATGCAGAGACCCCGCGCGGGTTCATCATCCCGATCGGCGGCGGCGAAGACCGCGTCAAGGAAATGCAGATTCACCGCAAGTTCGTTGAGCTTTCAGGGGGTGGGAATGCCGATATTGTCGTGATCCCGACAGCCTCGATGCTGGAAGAGACCGGACCGGATTACAATCGCATCTTTTCCGAACTGGGTGCGGGCAAGGTCGAATTTCTGCCCATCTCACGTCGGGCCGATTGCGATAATCCCGATTATGCCGAGATGCTAGACCGCGCCACAGGGGTTTTCATGACCGGTGGCAATCAGCTGCGACTGTCGGCGATTCTGGGTGGCACGCTTGTTGCGCAGAAAATTCGCCGTCGGAATGCGGCCGGTGTGCCGGTTGCCGGCACTTCAGCCGGGGCATCAATCATGTCCGAACACATGGTGGCCGGGGGCAGCAGCAACTCGGCCCCGGCTGAGGGCAATATCACGCTGGCTCCGGGCATGGGCTTGACCAACGCCGTCATCATCGACCAGCATTTCACACAGCGCAATCGGCTGGGACGTTTGTTAACTGCTTCATCTTTCAACCCTTTTTTGATCGGACTGGGTATCGACGAAGACACGGCAGCCTTCATCGGACCCGATAATGTCCTTGAAGTCGTGGGCAGTGGATCGGTTACCGTCGTTGACGCCAGTCATCTGACTCATTCGTCGATGTGGGACGCGCGCCGCGGTGAAGCACTGAGCCTGCTTGGACTTCGGCTTGACGTTCTGGGCGAAGGGTGCCGTTATGATCTGACGGCTCGCCAGGCTTTTCCGCCGGATGAGCATATGGCGTTCTGCACATTGCCGGACATGTCCGGTCAAGAGGCCGCCAGCGGGGGGAATAATAGCTAACCAACGGGGAGCCTCATGAAAATAATCTCGACCAATGTCTTTGTCGGCCCAAATGTCTGGGCAAGTTTTCCGGTCATTCGCCACGTCATCGATCTGGGTGTTCTGGAAGAGTGGCCCTCGGCAAAAATTGGTTCCGAGTTTATTGACGCCTTGATCAAGGCGCTTCCCGGTCTGGCGGAACATGGCTGCTCCTATCGCGAACCCGGCGGCTTCATCCGCCGCCTGCGCGAGGATGAAGGCACCTGGTTGGGGCATGTGCTGGAACATTGCGCCATCGAAGTGCAGAACGTGGCCGGGTCCGACGTGACCTTTGGCCGTACGCGCGGCACAGGTGAGCCGGGCCAGTACAATATGGTCTATGAATACCGCCAGCGTGACGTCGGTCTGGATGCGGGCAATTTGGCGATGCGGTTGCTGATGCACCTGCTGCCGCAATCCCTGAAAGATCAGGTGGATTACCAATTCGACCCGGACTTCAACTGGGATGAAGAACTGCGCAGCTTTGTGCTGAGGGCGCAACGCAAGGAATTTGGCCCGTCGACCGGATCGCTGGTCAAGGCGGCGCAGGAACGCGACATTCCGTGGATCAGGCTGAATTCCGGCTCGCTTGTGCAATTTGGGCACGGCAAGTTTCAGAAACGCATTCAGGCGACAATTACATCCGAGACCAAGCATATCTCGGTCGAGATTTCCTGTGACAAGGAAGACACCCATAATCTGCTGAACGATCTTGGCCTGCCGGTACCGCAGCAACGCATGGTCTATTCGGCCCGCGAGGCCGTGCGTGCGGCAGCGCGGATCGGGTTTCCGGTGGTGGTCAAACCGTTGGACGCCAACCATGGGCGCGGCGTGTCGATCAATCTGAATTCCGATGCCGAGGTCGAGGCGGGCTTTGCCGAGGCCAAGGAGCATTCACGCAGCCGCGCCATTCTGGTTGAAAGCTTCATCACCGGCTTTGATCACCGGATGCTGGTCGTGAACGACAAACTGGTTGCGGTGGCCAAACGCGTCCCCGGCCATGTAATAGGCGACGGCACCCATACGATTGCCGAATTGGTCGACATCGTGAACCAAGACCCGCGTCGGGGCATCGGGCACGAAAAAGTACTGACCAGACTCGAGCTGGACAATCAGGCTAATCGCTTGATGGAGAATGCAGGCGTGACGGAAGACACTGTCTTGCCCGAGGGCGAGGTTTTCTATCTGCGCTCGACCGCGAACCTGTCAACGGGTGGCACCGCCATCGACCTGACCGACGTGGTGCATCCCGACAACCGAGACATGGCCGAACGCGCCATCATGGCCGTCGGGCTGGATGTGGGCGGTGTCGATTTCCTGATCGACGATATTACCAAATCCTACAAGGATATCGGTGGCGCGATTGTCGAAGTAAACGCCGCCCCCGGTTTCCGGATGCATGTGGCCCCGTCCGAAGGTCAGCCGCGCGATGTGGCGGGCAAGGTCATCGACATGCTGTTCCCCCCCAATGAACAGACCCGCATCCCGATTGCGGCCATAACCGGCACCAACGGCAAGACGACCACGTCGCGGATGCTGGGTCATATCATGAAAACCAGCGGCAAGATCGTTGGCATGACCTCGACCGACGGCGTCTATGTGGATGGCAAGCTGAGCGTCAAGGGGGACATGACCGGCCCGAAATCGGCACAGATCGTCCTGCGTGATCCGATGGTCGATTTTGCGGTGATGGAAACCGCGCGGGGCGGGCTGGTGCGCTCGGGTCTGGGCTATCAACGCTCGAACGTGGCGGCCTGTCTGAACGTCTCGGCAGATCATCTGGGTCTGGGCGGGATCAACACGGTAGAGGAGCTGGCCGTCGTCAAACGGGTGGTGGTGGAAAGCGCGACCGATACGGCCGTGCTGAACGCCGACGACATCAATTGTCTGAAAATGGCCGATTATGCCGGGGCGGATCAGATCTTCTATGTCACGACCAACCCCGGTCACAGTCTGGTCAAGGAACATATCAAGACAGGGGGCAAAGCCATCGTGCTGGAAAAAGGCATGAATGGCGACATGCTGACCATCTATGACAAAGGGCTTCACATCCCAGTTCTGTGGTCGCATCTGATCCCCGCCACCCTTGAGGGCAAGGCGATCTTCAACGTGCAAAACGCCATGGTCGCGGCGGCAATGGCCTATAGTTTTGGGGTCGATCTGGACAATATCCGGCATGGTCTGCGCACTTTCGACACCAGTTATTTCCAAGCGCCGGGGCGGATGAACGTCTATGATGAACATCCCTTCAAAGTGATTCTTGATTACGGCCACAACCCAGCCGCGCTGAAAGCGATGGCCGCATTGGCCGATCAGTTGGACGTCAAGGGCCGCAGGCTGTGCGTTGTTGCGATGCCCGGCGACCGCCGCGATGAAGACATCGTTGATGGAGCCGCAACGCTCGCCGGGCATTTTGATCATTTCATCTGCAAGGCCGATGACCGCCGCCGGGGTCGCGGGCATGACGAAGTGCCGCAAATGATGCGGCAGGCCCTGATCGATTGCGGGACGCCAGATGAGGCGATCACGATCATCCCGGATGAGGTTGAGGCCGTGACCGCCGCGCTGGAAATGGCGGCACCGGGCGATCTGCTGGTGATCTTTGGCGATGACACCACACGGTGCTGGAAACAGATCATCTACTTCAATTCCGATGGCGAAACCTCTGAAACCGAGGCGGCACCCAGGACCAGCCCCGCCGACACCACGTTCGAGGACATGTTCGACAGCGACCAGAACCTGATCCGGGACGAACGCGGCGTAAGACTGGCGCGTGAAGTCAGCGAAGACGCGGATTGAGCGAGGGCACCGGAATGGACCGGATCGAAGAGCTTGAAACCGCGCTGACCATCGAATGCGCGACCGCTGATCATATTCAGGTGGATGACGCGCGGCGTCTGACCGGCCCCGGCCTGTTATGGGATCACCCCGGCGCGGTGATGGATGTGTTTTTCACGGATATCGACCCCGCGCAGGTCATTGCACTGTGGGAAAAACATGCCCGGCGCGTTCTTGATGCGCTTGGCTGGCAGGATCAGGCACTGACCCACCGTACCTTCACCGGTGGTGTCAATCTGGCAATCTCGGCACCGATGGATCAGCTTTATTCCGCGATCTTTGCAGCGCAGACCGCCTGGCATTTCTGTGCGGCAGAGTTGTTGGCGACGACGCCGGGCGATTTTGATCAGATGATCCGGGACGTCAAAGGCGTCATGGCGAAGGAGGCCAATCCTGCGCTGATCGCCCTGATCACGGCAGCCGAGGCGCATGGCGTGGATATCCTGTGCGACGATGACGAAATTTCCATCGGGCATGGCACCGGCAGTCAAACCTGGCCTGTCGACGCATTGCCCGCCCCGGATGACGTGGACTGGCCCGCCCTTCACAACATCCCCGTCGCCTTCATCACCGGAACAAATGGCAAGACCACGACGACCCGGTTGCTGGAGGCCATCGCCCGCGCCTCGGGCAAGGTCGCGGGACTGACCTCGACCGAGTTTGTGCGGGTGGGTGATGATATTCTGGATCGCGGCGATTATTCCGGCCCCGGCGGAGGGCGGATGTTGCTACGCGACAAGCGGCTTGAAATCGGCTGCCTCGAAGTGGCCCGTGGGGGTATCCTGCGCCGCGGCCTGCCGACACGTGCCGCCATGGCCGCCACTGTCACCAACGTGGCGAACGATCATCTGGGGCAATACGGCGTCAACACGGTGCCCGAGCTGGCTCAGGCGAAATTCGCCGTGCACCGGACACTGACCAAGGGCGGCGTTCTGGCCCTGAATGCCGATGATCCTTTTGTCCGTGCCGAGGCTGAAAACACTACGGCAAATATCTGGTGGTTTTCTCTGGATGCCGGGAGTGATCTGATCCGTCGGGCGCGGGACGCGGGAACATGCTGCGCTTATGTTTCGCAGGGCAATATCGTCTTTTTCGACGGCCGGTCCGAGCAGGTGGTCATAGCTGTGTCCGACGTGCCCCTGACCATGGGCGGGGCCGCGAAATACAACATCCTGAACGCTCTGGCGGCTATGTGCCTTGCGCTGGCTTTGAAGCTGACGCTTGAGGCGGTGCGGCATGGGTTGGCCGGGTTCAAACCGGATGCCAGGGACAATCCGGGTCGCTGTAACGAATTCCTATACAACGGCGCTCAGGTTTTCGTGGATTTCGCGCATAACCCGCATTCGATTTCTGCCGTGTGCGATGCGCTGTCGGCCCTGCCAGCAAAACGGCGGTTCATCATGCTCAGCCATGCCGGAGACCGCTCGGATCAGGACATTCGGGACGTCACTGCAACCGCGTTGAATTTCCAACCCGACGTGGTCGTTGCTGCTGAACTGGAAGGGTATCTACGGGGCCGCTCATTGGGAGAGATACCGGACCTGATCGAAAAGTCTGCCCTGGAACAGGGATATGACAAGACCCAGATCCAAAGGGCCGCGTCCCCGTCCGAAGCCTCTGCGATGATCCTGAAACAGGTGGAACCGGGCGATCTAGCCTTGCTGCTGGTTCTGTCGGAACGCGACGCCGTGCTTGAGATGCTGAACCAGCAGGCGACCTAGCGGTTTGAGGGATCAGTAAAGCAACGAACCGCCATTTCCGTCTGCGATCATCTGAGCAGCAATTCGCGCATCACCCTTGCATTGACACCCAGCCTGACAATACTCGCCTAACACAGGCAACAGACGGTTGAGGTTAGGTGTTATGGAGATTGAGCGGACGGGGTTGTCGGGTGTGTTGGTTATTCGCCCGCAGCGGCATGGGGATTTGCGGGGTTTTTTTTCTGAAAGCTGGAACAAGGCGCGGCTGGAAGAGGCTGGGGTTGTGTTGCCGGAGTTTGTGCAGGACAACCATTCGTTGTCGTCCGCGGTGGGGACATTGCGCGGCCTGCATTTTCAGGCGCCTCCGCATGCGCAGGGCAAATTGGTTCGGGCGGGCCGGGGGGCGCTTTATGATGTCGCTGTCGATATCCGCAAGGGATCGCCGACCTATGGGCAATCTTTCGGCATCGAGCTCAGCTTTGAGAACGGGCGACAGCTT